>JACCTM010000313.1 GCA_013812385.1 Geodermatophilaceae bacterium
GCTTCAGCCGCGTGCCATGACAGACCGGACAGGGCACATCGCGCATGTAACCCTCGTACTTGTCCCGCGCCCATTCACTGTCGGTGTCCGCGTGCCGGCGCTCCAGGAACGGGATGACGCCCTCGTAGGCGGCGTAGTACGAGCGGGTCCGGTTGTATCGATTCTTGTACGAGACGTGCACTTGCTCAGCTGTGCCCTCGAGGATCACCTTGCGGGCCCCGGCCGGCAGGTTTTGCCATGGCGTGTCCATGGAGAATCCGACAGATTCACCGAGACCGGTCAGCAGCCGGGAGAAGTATTCGTTGGTCTGCGATCCCGCCCACGGTGCGATCGCACCTTCACCGAGGGAACGTTCCGGGTCGGGGATGACCAGATCCGCGTCAACCTCCTTACGGGTACCCAGTCCCGTGCACTCCGGGCAGGCGCCGAACGGCGAGTTGAACGAGAACGAGCGTGGTTCGAGCGCTTCGAAGGACAGGCCGTCGTACAGACAGGCCAGATGTTCGGAGAAGGTGCGTTCTCGGTGCGGGTCGTCCTCGGGAAGGTCGACGAAGTCGAGCACGACCAGGCCGCCGGCCAGCCGGAGTGCAGTCTCCACCGAGTCGGTCAGGCGCTGCTTGGAACTGGCCTTGACCGTGAGCCGATCGATGACCACCTCGATGGAGTGCTTCTCCTGCTTCTTGAGCCTGGGGGCATCGGTCAGCGAGTGCACCACTCCGTCGATGCGGGCCCGGGCGAAACCCTGACCCTGCAGGGAGGAGAACAGGTCGACGTACTCCCCCTTGCGTTCGCGGACCACGGGGGCAAGCACCTGGAAGCGGGTGCCCTCCTCCAGGGCAAGGACCTGGTCAACGATCTGCTGCGGGGTCTGCTTGGCGATCACCCGACCGCAGATCGGACAGTGCGGCTGGCCGGCGCGGGCATACAGGAGCCGGAGGTAGTCGTATACCTCGGTGATCGTGCCGACCGTCGAGCGAGGGTTGCGGTTGGTCGACTTCTGGTCGATGGAGACCGCCGGGGACAGCCCCTCGATGAAGTCGACGTCAGGCTTGTCCAACTGGCCGAGGAACTGGCGGGCATAGGCCGACAGCGACTCGACGTAGCGGCGTTGTCCCTCGGCGAAGATCGTGTCGAAGGCCAAGCTGGATTTGCCTGATCCGGACAGCCCGGTGAACACGATCATCGCGTCCCGCGGCAGATCGAGGTGGACGTCTTTGAGGTTGTGTTCGCGAGCGCCGCGCACGACCAGTCTGTCCATGTGAGCTCGGGCCCCTCCTGTCTCCTGACTGGTCACGCAGCCTGCCGTACTCATCGGTCGACCGGCCCGTCGAGCAGCACGACGCATCCGAGCATATCGAACGCGTGTTCGAGCATGGGGAGGTTCGCCGAGTCGCGCTGCCGCAGTTGAACCAACGGAAGACCGTCGCCGAGTGTTCCCCCGAGCAAGCCCACGACCGAGGACCGTAGCGAAGCCCTCCGACGATGCACTGGCATCGATAGCTACCACTCACACCGGTGACTCATCTACCGTGCGGCGTACGGGATGGACACCTGAGGCAGCTCACCATCTAGGTCGCTCACTACGCGGATACCACTCAAGAGGAGATATGACGAACACGGTGGACGTCGAACCAGCAGCCCCGATCGAGAATCGCGCGCCGAATGTCGCCAGGCTCTTCCTGGACCGAGTCGAACAAACTCCCGGTCGTCCCGCCTTTCGCTTTCCTGACGGCGCGAGCAAGGGCGGCATCGAAACATGGACCAGCGTGAGCTGGGAAGAGGCCGGCACCCGAGTTCGCGAGGTCGCGGCCGGCCTGGTCGATCTGGGCGTGGAGGGGGAACAGCGGGTCGCCATTGCCTCGGGAACCCGGTACGAGTGGATCGTCGCGGACCTGGCCATCATGTGCGCCGGTGCGGCAACGACCACCGTCTATCCCAGTTCGCTGGCCTCCGACGTGGCCTACATCATCGCCGACTCGGAGTCTCGCGTCGTCTTCGCCGAGGACGACACCCAGGTGGCCAAACTGGTGGAGGCCCGCTCCGAGATCCCCCAGGTCACCGCTGTCGTGATCTTCGATGGCACGGGCGACGGGGACTGGGTGCTCTCCCTCGACGACGTGGCCGCCAGGGGCCGCGACCTGCTCGATTCGTCCCCGTCGGCGATCGACGACCGGATCGCTGCGATCACGCCCGATTCCCTGGCCACCCTCATCTACACCTCTGGCACCACGGGCCGGCCCAAAGGTGTGCGGCTGCGGCATTCGAGTTGGACCTACGAGGGTGCGGCGGTGGCTTCCGAGCCCGGACTCCTCTCCATCGACGACCTGCAGTACCTGTGGCTGCCGCTCGCGCACTCCTTCGGCAAGGTGCTGCTCAGCACTCAGTTGGCCGTCGGTTTCGAGACCGCAGTGGACGGGCGGATCGACAAGATCATCGAGAATCTGGCCGTCGTGAAGCCCACCTTCATGGGTGCCGCCCCGCGGATCTTCGAAAAGGCATACAACCGGATCACCACGATGACTGCGAACGAAGGCGGCCTGAAGAAGAAGATCTTCGACTGGGCCTTCCGGGTCGGGCTGGACGTCAAAGCCCGGGAAGCCGAGGGTCGATCGGTGCCGCCGTTGCTCAAGCTGGAGTATGGGGTGGCCAGCAAACTGGTCTTCTCCAAGATCCAGGAGCGCTTCGGTGGCCAGGTCCGTTTCTTCATCTCGGGCGCCGCTGCGCTCAACGGCGAGATCGCCCGCTGGTTCGACGCGGCTGGCATCCTGATCCTCGAGGGGTACGGCCTGACCGAGACCTCGGCCGGGTCGTCGGTCAACCGGCCGACTCGCAACAAATTCGGGACGATCGGGATGCCGTTCGAGGGCACCGAGTTCCGGATCGCCGGAGACGGTGAACTCCTGATCAAGGGCCCCGGCGTCATGGACGGGTATCACAACTTGGACGAGGCGACGAGCGAAGCGTTGGACTCCGACGGCTGGCTGCATACCGGGGACATCGCCGAGATCGACTCGGACGGCTTCACCAAGATCACCGACCGGAAGAAGGATTTGTTCAAAACCTCTGGTGGCAAGTACATCGCGCCGTCCCACATCGAATCCCAGTTCAAGGCGCTGTGCCCGTACGTCGGCCAGGTCGTCGTGCACGGCAATCAGCGCAATTTCGTTGTCGCCCTGGTGACCCTGGACCCGGAGGCCATCGCTGGATGGGCGAAGTCGCAGAGCGGGCTGGAGAACCCCTCGTACGAGGAGATCGCCGCATCGGATCAGGCGCGAAGCATGATCGACGGATACATCACCGAACTGAATGGCAAGCTCAACCGCTGGGAGACGGTGAAGAAGTTCGTGATCCTGGACCACGATCTGAGCATCGAATCCGGCGAGATGACCCCCTCGATGAAGGTCAAGCGCAAGATCGTCGAGGACAACCACCGCAAGCAGCTCGACGAGCTGTACGCCTGACGGCGGCTGCGATGACGACGTCTGGAGACGGCGCCGGTTACACCGGCGACGTCAGCACCGGCGGTCCGGCCGACGTCCGCGAACTGGCTGGTCTGCGAATCAGCAAGCTCTCGGTCGGGCCGATGGACAACAACGCCTACCTGCTGACCTGTACGGCGACCGGCGACAGCCTGCTGGTCGACGCCGCCAACGAGGCCGACCGGATCATGGAGCTCACGAACGGCACATCGCTTCGCCGGGTGGTGACCACCCACCGGCACGGTGACCACTGGCAGGCGTTGGCCGAGGTCGTGGAACGGAGCGGAGCTGCGACCTCGGCCCACCCGCTGGACGCAGACGAATTGCCGGTGCCGGTCAGCGATCTCGTGCAGCACGGTGACACCGTGTCGGTAGGTCAGGTGGAGCTGTCGGTCATCCATCTTCGCGGTCACACGCCGGGCAGCATCGCCCTGGTCTGGAGCGGCGACGGGACGCAGTCTCATCCCAGCCAGCGTTCGGGCCAGCTTCGCCCGGCCATGCACTCTTACCCCAGCCAGCGTTCGGGCCAGCTTCGCCCGGCAGCACACCTGTTCACTGGAGACAGCCTGTTCCCCGGTGGGCCGGGGAACACGTTCGGCAACACCGACGACTTCGTGTCACTGATGGATGATCTGGAGGAGCGGGTGTTCGGGATGCTGCCCGATGACACGTGGGTCTATCCGGGACACGGTTCGGACACGACTCTGGGCGCCGAGCGGCCGCATCTGGCCGAGTGGCGCGCTCGCGGTTGGTGACTGCGCCTGGTGATCTTGACCTTATGGTGGCGACACGCCGACGGAACGCTCGGATTACCGCAATAAGGTCAAGATCACCGGGGTTTCGGGCTCGCGATCGACAACGGGATACGGTCCCCCGATGACCCGAACTCTGTTCGCCGGTGGCCTCGTCTTCGATGGCACCGGTGCAGAGCCGAGTTCGGCGGACGTGCTCGTGGAGGACGGGGTGATCATCGAGGTCGGCAGCGGCTTGGACGCCGATGACGTCGTCGACTGCTCCGGCACCACGGTCCTGCCTGGACTGATCGACAGTCATGTCCACGTTCTGTTCAGCGGCGTGAACGTGCTCCGGATGATGCAGACCCCGTTCAGTTATCCGTTCTATGAAGCGTTGCACAACCTGCAGACGACGTTGGACACCGGAATCACGAACGTGCGGGACGCCAGTGGTGCCGATCTCGGTGTGGCCCAAGCGCTCCGAGATGGTCTCATCGCCGGCCCACGGCTGCAGATCTCGATCAGCATGATCAGTCAGACCGGTGGCCACGGCGACGGCTGGCAGCCGTGCGGGGCAGTGATGCCGCTCCTGTCCACCCACCCTGGCCGTCCCTCCACGATCGTCGACAGCGTCGACGAGATGCGCCGAGTGGTCCGGGAACTCATCCGCGCCGGGGCCGACGTCATCAAGGTGGCGACCAGTGGGGGTGTGCTGTCGCCCCGCGACGATCCACGGCACGGCCACTTCCGCGACGCCGAGATCGCCGTACTGGTCGAAGAGGCGACGGCGGCTGGGGTTTTCGTGATGGCGCATGCGCAAGCAACCGACGGGATCAAGGTCGCCATCCGCAATGGCATCCGCTCGATCGAGCACGGGATCTACCTCGACGACGAGGCCATCGAGATGATGCTGGAAGCGGGGACCTGGTTGGTACCAACGTTGTCAGCGCCTCGGGCAGTTCTCATCATGGCTGACTCGGGTGTGCCGATGCCCGCCGCTGTGATCAGCAAGGCCCGGATGGTTCTCGAATCACACGACGACTCCGTACGCCGGGCCATCGAGGCTGGCGTCAAGATCGCCATGGGCACCGACAGCGGCGTCGGCCCGCACGGCAACAACCTCGTCGAACTCGGCCTGATGGCTGGTCTCGGGC
>JACCTM010000339.1 GCA_013812385.1 Geodermatophilaceae bacterium
TGACGTACCGAATAGCCCGAAGCCGACTCGATGGCGTGGCCGAGAGTGTGACCGTAGTTCAGCATCTCCCGCCGGCCGGTGTCGGTGAGGTCCTCGGAGACGACCTCGGCCTTGACCCGCACCGCGCGTACGACGAGTTCGGCCTGCCTGGCCCGCCCAGTCGGGTCGGCCGCGAGCAACTCGAGGATCCCCGGGTCGGCGATGAAGCCGCATTTGACGACCTCGGCAAGCCCGGAGCGGTACTCCGCCAGCGGCAACGTGTCCAGCAGCCCCAGGTCGGCAAGCACGGCCATCGGCGGATGAAAGGCCCCGACCAGGTTCTTTCCGGCAGATACGTTGATCGCGGTCTTGCCGCCCACGGCCGCATCGACCATGCCCAACAACGTGGTGGGCAGGTTGATCAATCGCACCCCGCGCAGCCAGGTGGCGGCTACGAACCCGGCCAGGTCGGTCACTGCCCCGCCACCGAACCCCACGATGACATCGCTACGAGTGAAGCCATGCTCCCCCAGTGCATCCCAGCAGCGCCGTGCGACATCGAGGTGCTTGCCGGCTTCCCCGTCCGGTACGCCGAGTGCGAGGACCTCATGACCAGCCGCACTCAGCTGGGCATGGATTCGGCTCAGGGCCTGAGCCGGTTGCGACCCATGGATGATGGCGACTCGACGTGCTCCTTCAGCAGCCGCGACGACGTTTTCAGCGGCCCCGGAACCGATCGTCACCGCGTACGGCGCCGGCCCACCCACCCCGATCGTGGTTGCTGATCCCGACACAGGGGCCAAGTTAGCGGTTGGTCCGGGACAGCGACGTGTGCAGTTGATCCACGATCTCGGACACGCTCCGGTGCGAGGCCTCGATGGTGTCGGTGGCGACTTCGGCGTACAAGGGCGCTCGGGCTGCCATGAGTTCACGCAGATGAGCCCGCGGGTTCATCGCCAGCAGCGGCCGGTTGCGGGCAAGTCCAACCCGTTTGGCAGCAGCCGGGACGTCGACCCGCAGCCAGATGACCCGCTGGTCGGCGAGCAGAGCGCGGGTGCCGGCATCGAGAATCGCCCCTCCGCCCAGGGCGAGCACACCGTCGTGCTCCAGCAGCGCGGCTGCGACAGCGGCCCTCTCGAGGCGCCGAAAGTGGTCCTCGCCCTCGTCGACGAAGATGTCGCTCACCGACTTGCCGGCGATCTGTTCGACATCCCGGTCGGTGTCCCGAAAGCTGACTCCGAGGGCGCGGGCCAGTACCCGTCCGACCGTTGACTTCCCAGCCCCCGGTACGCCGACGAGCACCGCCACCGGTCGGTGCGTAGGAGGCCCTCCGGGCGCGAGTTGGCTCATCGGATCGTCAGGTTCGCGAGGTAGGCGGCGACGTTACGAGCAGTCTCGACGACCGAGTCGCCGCCGAACTTCTCGAGTACGGCGTCGGCAAGCACGAGGGCGACCATGGCTTCGGCGACGACGCCGGCCGCGGGGACAGCGCACACGTCGCTGCGCTGATTGATGGCCGACGCGGCCTCGCCGGTGACGACGTCCACGGTGGCCAATGCTTTGGGCACGGTGGAGATGGGCTTCATCGCCGCGCGGACCCGCAGGAGTTCCCCGGTGCTCATGCCCCCTTCGATACCTCCGGCTCGGCCGGTTACCCGGTGCAGGCGATCGGCTTCGGACACGATCTCGTCGTGCGCCTGCGAGCCCCGGCGAGCTGCGGTGGCGAAGCCGTCACCGATCTCCACTCCCTTGATCGCCTGGATGCCCATGAGGGCGGCGGCCAGGCGGGCGTCCAGGCGCCGGTCCCAGTGAGTGAAGCTGCCCAGCCCCGGCGGTAATCCTTCGACGACGACCTCGACGACGCCCCCGAGGGTGTCTCCTTCACCCTTGGCGGCCTCCACCTCGGCGACCATCGCCGCTGCGGTGTCTGGGTCGAAGCAGCGGACCGGATCGGCGTCGATTCGGTCCCGGTCGCCCGGGCCGGGGATCGGTAGACCTGGTGCCAGCACCGTTCCGAGGCCGACGACGTGACTGACCAGGCCAGCTCCGGTCGTCTGAGCAAGGAAGGCCGCTGCCACAACCCCCAGGGCGACACGCGCGGCGGTCTCCCTGGCACTGGCCCGCTCGAGCACCGGGCGAGCGTCGCGGAAGCCGTACTTCTGCATACCGGTCAGATCGGCGTGGCCGGGACGTGGCCTGGTCAGCGGCGCGTTGCGGGCCTGGCGGGACAGCACTGCTTCGTCCACGGGATCGGCTGCCATCACGGTTTCCCATTTGGGCCACTCGGTGTTGGCGATCTCGATCGAGATCGGGCCGCCCAGGCTCACACCGTGGCGCAGTCCGCCGCGGAAGGCGACCTCGTCACGCTCGAAACTCATCCGAGCTCCACGCCCGTATCCGAGGCGTCGACGAGCCAGGGCCGTGACGAGATCCTCGGTCGTGATCGAGACCCCTGCCGGAAGTCCCTCGAGGATGGCGGTGAGGGCCGGGCCGTGTGATTCTCCGGCCGTGAGCCAGCGCAGCATGTCCCAAGTTTGGCAGGTACCGCCAGGTCGGCCGGCGCAGCGCTACCCCAGCGGTCCTGAAGCAACGACGACCAGCCAGGCACCGATGAGCAAGGCTGGCCCGAACGGGATCGCCGTCCTCAGGGTCGCGCGACCGGTCACCACGAGCAGCAACGAGGCGAGAGCGCCGGCGGCGAAGCCGGCCAACCCGGCGAGGACGGCGAGTTCCCAACCCAGCCATCCGGTGTGCAGGCTGAGCAACGCAGCCAGCTTCACATCACCGAATCCCATCCCCTTGGGGCTGATCAACGCCATCACCAGGAATGCGGTAAAGGCGACCGCAGCGCACAGCAGGCCTCGAAGCAACGGGCTCCACGAACCCGCCAGAACCGCGTCGGCCCCCAGCACCACGGCGCAGCCAAGGGCACCGGTCATCGTGAGCCGATCGGGCAGCCGATGATGTTCCAGGTCGATCGCCGCGAGCATCAGCCCGATCACACCCAGCAGGAGAAACGCTGCCAAGGCAGGACGCCAGCCGACCACTGCTGCCAGGCCGCCCAGCACGACTGCGCCGATCCCAGTCATGAGCGCGCGACGACGGAGGGTCGCCGGCTCCCCGATCAGCCAGCGCGACGAGCCGCGTTGCCAGGGCCACGCCCGGTCGGGGACCGTGACGCTCGTGGCTGCAGCGGCTGGGCCCAGCACCGCGCCCACGAGTGCGCCGAACGCCGGCCCTTCCGCACTGTCGACGATCGACCTGACGATGCTCATGCTGGTGCGAGGCTGCCACCCGGGAGCAGGGCCGCGCGCATGGCTTCCACAGGCGCCGGTCGGCCAGTGATCAGTTCGACCTGCCCTACGGCCTGCCACAACAGCACGGCTGCACCACCGATCGCCTGCGCCCCACGAGCCGCCGCCGCTTCGACCAGCGCCGTCGGCCACGGGTCGTAGCTCACGTCGAGGACCGTCTGCCCGGTCCGCCAGCGATGACTCACGAGATAAGTCGTCGCAGCGGCCGGGACCGTGCTGATCACGAGATCGGCGCAGAGCGCGTCCACCGGTGGACTTTCTCCGGAGAAAGTGCGGTCTGGCGGCCCCAGCCCAGGCCATCGGTGTAGCTGTCCGGTCATGTTGAGCCGAGCAAGGAGCCCGAACAACGCCTGTGCCCGGGCGGGGTCGCGTACGACGATGCCCACGTGCTTGTGTCCGAGTGTGGCCAGCGCCGCGACGGCAGCCGATGCGGTTCCCCCCGCACCGAGGACAGTCGCTGATTCGGCCCGGCCGGCGGTCGTCCCGGCTTCGTCCAATGCGCCGAGCATGCCCGCGACATCGGTGTTGTCCGCATGCCAGCCGCAATCCGAGCGAAGCAGGGTGTTCGCCGCACCAACAAGGGACGCGAGTTCTGAAGCTGAATCGGCGCAGTGCAGGGCGCTCTGCTTGACCGGCATCGTCACCGACACACCGCGCCAGGTCTCGTCCAGCCCGGCCAACCAGCCGCCCAGTTGGGTGGCATTCAGCTCTACCCGGTCATAGGTCCAACCGGACAGGCCCAGAGCGGTGTAGGCCGCCCGGTGCAGGATCGGTGAACGAGAGTGGGCGATCGGGCTGCCGACGACCGCGCAACGGACCTCAGGCACGGCACCTCAACAGATCCGGCAAAGCATGCGGCGCCAGCGTCTCATCCACGGTGCCCTCTCGGGACGAGCAGTCGCGGTGAAATCAGCCGCAGCCGAGACCGGCGGCCTCGCACTGCGCCTTGGCCGCGAGGAACTCGTCGTAGCTGGCCGTGAACAGGTGCTCCCCTTCGATGTTCTGCAGGACGTAGTAGAGGAAGTCACCGGGCGCGGGGTTCAGGGCGCCGACGACCGAGGGTTGACCGGGGTTGCTGATCGGGGTCGGCGGCAGCCCGACGCGGGTCCGGGTGTTGTACGGCGAGTCGGTGGTCAGCGCCTCGGTGGTCAGCTCCCCGCCGTTGATGCCCAACTCGTAGGCAAGCGTCGCGTCGATGCCCAGGGCGATGTTCTGGTCCAGCCGGTTGTAGATCACCCGGGCGACCAGCGACCGTTCCCGTTCCACGGTCACCTCGGACTGCACCATCGAGCTGACGACGAGCACCTCGTACGGCGTCAGACCCACCGCGGCGGCATTGGCCTCCAGGCCGGTTTCCACGGCAACCTCGTTGAATTCCGCCACCATGGCGCCGAGGATCTCGCCGGCGGTGCTGTCCGGGGTGACGTCGTAGGTCGCCGGGTAGAGAAAACCTTCGAGCTGTCCGTTGGACCACGGCGGCAGGCCCAGTTGCTCCGGAGCATCGACGACTGCCTGAAAGTCGGCCAGCGGGATCTCGGTCTGCTCGGCCAGCGACTCGATCGTTCGAGCGACGGTGTAGCCCTCCGGAATCGTGACCCGGTCGAGCAGTCGCGCCGTCGGGTCCAAGATCAGAGCCACCGCGGCTTCCCCGCTCATCTGCGAACGCATTGCATAAAGGCCGGGTTGGATGGTCATGACGTCGGCATTCCCGCTGGCGGCGTCCAAGAACGCCTGGGTGCTGGCCACGACATCGCTTTCGACGAGAACCTCGGCTATTCGCGCCGTCGATGCGCCTTCGGGCACCTCGATCTCGACTGTGCCGCTGCCCTGTCCGGAGTAGTCAGCAGTGGGCTCGGTCGAGAACAAGCCGACGATCGCCCGACCGCCGAAGAAGATTCCAGCGACCAATGCGGCGATCACCCCGAGTGAGACCAGGATTCCAAGCGGCCTGCGACCACTGCGACCGGGCGGCCGAGGCCGTCCAGCGCGCCGGTGGCCCGCCTCAGCCACGGGGGCCCCGCCAAGCAGACCAAGGTCATCAGCGGGCTCCTCGAGGTGTGCTTCCTCGACGTCTGCTTCCTCGTCATGCGCGTCCTGGAGGTCGTGATCCGGCGCGGTCGGATGGTGGACGATCTGGCCCTCGGCCAGGGAAGTTTGGTCCGGCGGCTCCGCCAACTCCGGTTCCACGAGCGGCCCTTGGTCGAACCGGGACTGCCCGACCTGCGGGTAGGCGATCGGAGGCTGGATATTGAATCGGTCGGCGAACGACACCGGAGCGGGCTCGGTCTTGTGTGTGACATGGTCGTCGAAAGCGCTCTGGCTTCGGTCATGATCCCCGTTCGAGGCGAACAGCGGGTCCTGACCCGCGGACGCTGACGGCGAAGGACGCGCCGGGGGCCAGTTGTCCTGACCGAGAAATAGGGGTCCGGTATCCGCGGTCGGGGGCGGCGGGGGCGCTTCGTCGTCAGAGTCAGCGCGGTGTCGGCTCACAACTGCCTCGCCTCGTGCGCTGTGTCATGGCGCGCTCCGCGCGCGAGTCGCCTCACGGGCTCTCCTGTCTGCGGTGAGCCAAGTGGTCCAGCCAGGTCTGCAGAATTATCGCCGCAGCGGTCTGGTCCACCAAGCCCCGTTGCGCGCGACTGTCCAGACCCTGCGCTGCGAGTGCTGCGCTGGCTGCCCGGGTGCTGAGCCGCTCGTCCACTAGACGAACAGGCACCGGCTCGATCAGCGTCGCCACGGCAACAGAGTAGGCGCTGGCCTCCTTGGAGGCTGCACTTTGGGCACCGGACAGGTGCAGTGGGAGTCCGACGACCACCTCGACGACCTCGTGCTCGTGGACCAGATCAGCGATCCTGCGCTGGTCGGCTGCCCCACGATCCCGCGCCAAAGTGGCCAAGGGCGTGGCCAGAATCGCGTACGGATCACTGAGCGCCACTCCCACCCGCACCGATCCCACATCGATGCCCAGGCGCCGACCGGCCCGCGGTGTGTCGGCACTCATGGACCGGGATCGGCCGCCGTAATCGCAATCTCGGCGCGTGCGAACGCCTCGGGGATCCCGGTCGGATCGCTCCCGCCACCCTGCGCCATGTCCTCGCGACCGCCCCCTCGGCCACCGACGGCGGCGGCCGCTGCGCCAAGCAGATCCGCAGCCGAGACGCCGCGCTCGCGCGCCCGCGCGTTCGTCGCGCTGATCAGCGCGACCTTGCCCTCGCTGACGGAGGCGAGCAACACCGCTGCCGGACGGTCCGCGGCCAAGCGAGCCCGCACATCCTGGGCAAGGGCCCGTAGATCCCCGGCCGCCAGGCCCGGCGGGGCGGCCGCGACAAAGGACACGCCGGAAACGTCGTGAGCCTGTTCAGCTAGCGCCGCCGCTCCCGCACGCGCTGCGGCCCCACGCAGCCTCTCGAGTTCCTTTTCGGCGACCCTGAGCCGCTCCACGGTCTGCCTGACCCGCTCCGGTACCTCATCGGCCGGAACCCTGAAGAGCTCTGTCAGTTGACCGACGAGGACATGCTCACGGGCCAGGAAGCGGAAGGCGTCGAGGCCCACCAGAGCATCAACTCGGCGTACCCCCGCTCCGATAGAGGACTCCGACAGCAGCTTGACCATGCCGACCTGAGCCGAGCGGGTGGTATGCGTACCGCCACAGAGTTCGCGCGCATAGTCGCCCACCTCGACGACTCGCACCTCCTCGCCGTACTTCTCGCCGAACAACGCCATCGCACCGATCTCGCGGGCGTGCTCCTGTGTGGTGAGGAACGCACGAACCTCGAGGTCGTCGGCCAAGACGGCATTGACCTCTTCCTCTACGTCGCCGAGCACACGCGGCGGCACGGCAGACGGTGTCGAGAAGTCGAATCGCAGCCGCCCCGGCGCATTGAGTGAGCCTGCTTGGGTGGCACTTTCGCCGAGGGCGCGACGAATCGCCGTGTGTATCAAGTGGGTAGCCGTGTGGGCTCGCGAAATGGACAGTCGGCGACCGACGTCCACTGCCGCGAAGGCGCTTGAACCCACCTGGAGTTCACCGGAATCGACCCGACCTCGATGCACGACCAGGCCAGGCATCGGGGACTGTACGTCGTGGACGGTCACCGACGCGCCGTCGAGGGTGATCAGGCCCTGGTCGGCCAGCTGGCCGCCAGCCTCGGCGTAGAAGGGTGTCGCATCGAGGACGATCTCCACCTCTGCGCCGGCGCCCGCGGCCGAAACCTGGGCTCCATCGACGAAAAGGCCCACAACTCTGGCCTCTCGACTCACCTCGACATAACCGGTGAACACCGAAGGGCCCTGGCCGTCGAGCACCGCACGGTAGGCCGAGACGTCTACTTGTCCAGACCTTCGACCAGCAGCGTCGGCCTTGGCCCGGTCGCGTTGCTCGTTCATCAATCGGGTAAATCCTGCTCGGTCGACGTCCAAGCCAGCTTCCTGGGCGATCTCCAAAGTCAGGTCGATCGGAAAGCCGTATGTGTCGTGCAGGGCGAACGCCTGTGCTCCGGACAGGACCGGCTCGCCCGATGACTTCGCCGACGCAACCGCGGTGTCGAGGATCTGCGTCCCGGACTCAAGCGTTCGCCGGAAAGCCTCCTCCTCGGCGTAGGCATAGCTCGAGATCCGCTCGAAGTCGGTGGCCAGTTCGGGGTAGCTCGGGGACATGCAGTCCCGCGAAACCGGGAGCAGTTCAGGCAGCGCCGGATCATCAAAGCCGAGTAACCGCATGGACCGTACTGCCCGGCGGAGCAAGCGCCGCAGGACATAGCCCCTGCCCTCGTTGCCCGGTCGAACTCCGTCTCCGATGAGCATGAGGCCACTACGGACATGGTCGGCGATGACGCGCAACCGCACGTCGTCGTCACGGTTTGCGCCGTAAGGCCGACCACTGAGCTCGGCCGCACGCTGTAGGACCGGGAAGACCTCGTCGACCTCGTAGAGGTTGGAAACACCCTGCAGCAGATAGGCAATCCGCTCCATGCCCATGCCGGTGTCGATGTTCTTCTCCGGCAGCTCACCGAGAATCGGGTAGTCCTTGCCAAACCCTGGCCCACGTTGGTACTGCATGAACACGAGGTTCCAGAACTCCAGGAACCGGTCTCCGGCGGTGTCGATCATGGGACCGCCGTCCGGTCCGAAGTCCGGGCCACGGTCGAAGAAGATCTCCGAACACGGTCCGGCCGGCCCGGGCTGCCCGGTGTCCCAATAGTTCTCGTCCTTGCCCAACCGCTGAATGCGCTCCGGGGCCAATCCAGCGATCTTCTGCCAGAGCTGGGCGGCTTCGTCGTCGTCGAGGTAGACGGTGACCCAGATCTTGTCCGGATCGATGCCGAATCCGCCAGTCTCCCGGGAGTTGGTGATCAGCTCCCAGGCGTGGCTGATCGCACCATCTTTGAAGTAGTCGCCGAAGGAGAAATTGCCGTTCATCTGGAAGAACGTGCCATGCCGGGTGGTCTTGCCGACCTCCTCGATGTCGAGGGTCCGCACACACTTCTGGACGCTGGTGGCCCGGAGATAGGGCGGGGTGTGCTGCCCGGTCAGGTACGGGATGAACGGCACCATTCCGGCCACCGTGAACAGTAGGTTCGGGTCGTCGCTGACCAGGCTGGCGCTGGGGACGACGGTGTGCCCGCGTTGTTCGAAATGGTCGAGGAAACGCTTCTTGATGTCGGCCGTGCGCATCAGGCCGTGAAGTCCTCCGGCTTTGCGCCGAGCTGACCGTCGAGGCCAACGCCAGCACGAAGCTCCTTCTCACGCTCACCCATGGCGGTACGTACGTCGCCGGCGAAGTCGCCGATCGCCTCGGCGATGTGGGACAAGCCCGCCGACAGAGACTCGGCGATCCCACCCGGGGTCAGCTTCTGCGCCGCTGCCGAGAGCCGACGTACGATAAGAGCCCCCATCGTGCCGCCGAGGGCGAGCCAGAACAGCCGGCGCATCAGTGCTTGCCCCCGCGCCGACGGCGGCCGCGTGACGCGGAACGCTCTACTTCGCGACGACCCTCACGGCGGCCCTTGACGGCCTGGCGTACGCCGTAGGAGAAGGCGGCCGCCTTGACCAGCGGTCCCCCGAGCGTGGCGGCAACCACGCTCGTCAGCGCGGCGGCGTTGCTGGACATGCTGGCCGCGTTGGCGGTGATCCCGTCGACCCGCTCCAGATTGTTGTTGACCGCACGCACTGTTGTCACGGCGTTGTCCAGGATCGGCGCAGCGCCCTCGTGGGCCTTGCGGATGGCCAGGGTCGTCTCATCCAAGGTGCGGCCCAGTTTGAGAATCGGTACCGCCAATAGCAGCACCAGTAGGGCCAGCGCGCCAGCGGCGACGAGCCCGGCGATCTCTCCAGCAGACACAGTGCAGCCTCTCTCCGGTACGGGGGGACCAGTCAAGCCTAGCGACCACGCTGCTCGCACCCGCTTTCCGGAGCGGAGACTGGTCCGAGCGGCTACTTCACCGAGCCGGCCAGCGTTCCCTGCACGAAGTAGCGCTGGAAGG
>JACCTM010000341.1 GCA_013812385.1 Geodermatophilaceae bacterium
GGCCGCCTTCGGTGAAGGGCATCCTGGTCACCGAGTCGGTACGCGGAGACGGTGGCGTGCTTCGCAACTCCGAGGGCAATCGCTTCATGTTCGACTACATCCCGGACGTCTTCCGTACCCAGTACGCCGAGACCGAGGAGGAGGGCGACCGCTGGTACACAGATCCGGACAACAACAAACGGCCACCGGAACTGCTTCCCCGCGACGAGGTCGCGCGAGCGATCAACTCCGAGGTCAAGGCCGGTCGGGGCTCACCTGCCGGTGGGGTGTTCTTGGACGTGTCCACCCGGCTCAAGGCCGAGGACATCATCAAGAAGCTCCCGTCGATGCATCACCAGTTCAAGGAACTGGCTGACGTCGACATCACCAAGGAGCCGATGGAGGTCGGCCCGACCTGTCACTACGTGATGGGCGGCGTCGAGGTCGATCCCGACAGCGCCCAGTCCCGGGTACCCGGCCTCTACGCCGCAGGTGAAGTCGCCGGCGGTATGCACGGGTCGAACCGGCTCGGCGGCAACTCCCTATCCGACCTGCTGGTCTTCGGCAAGCGCGCCGGTGATCACGCTGCCCTCTACGCCCACTCGTTGCGTAATTCTCCATCCGAGGTCACCGATGCCCAGATCGAGGCTGCGACTCGAGCGGCCTTGGCACCCTTCCTCATCGAGGACCGCCCGAACGTGGAGCGGGAAAACGCGTACACGATCCATGCGGAGTTGCAGCAGACCATGAACGACCTCGTGGGGATCATCCGCAAGGCCGACGAGATCGAGTTGGCGCTCAAGAAGCTCGATGAGCTACGCCAGCGGGCGGCATTGGCCACTGTGGAGGGTGCCCGGGAGTTCAACCCGGGCTGGCATCTGGCCATCGACCTGCAGAACATGCTGTTGATCTCCGAGTGCATCGCGCGGGCCGCGCTCACGCGCGAGGAGAGTCGCGGTGGGCACACCCGCGACGACTTTCCCGGCATGAATCCAGAGTGGCGAAAGCTCAATCTGGTTCTCGCGCTTGACAGTCCAAGCGGACTTCAGGATACCGACGCTCAAGTCACGCTCGTCAAGCAGCCGGTGCCGACCATGCGCAGCGACC
Organism: Geodermatophilaceae bacterium; assembly: GCA_013812385.1. Lineage (GTDB taxonomy): Bacteria > Actinomycetota > Actinomycetes > Mycobacteriales > Geodermatophilaceae > JACCQS01. Next base: position 1,087 of record JACCTM010000341.1, read on the forward strand.
TGTTGGAACTGTTCGATCCGAACGAGCTCCAGAAATACCTCACCGACGCGGAACTACCTGCCACGATCACCGCCGGGGCATCCAGTGGATCCGCTGACCAGTCACAGGGAGGCTGACCAAGATGGCCTACGACGCAAGGTTTCGCGTCTGGCGCGGCGATGCGCATGAAGGTGCCCTGAAGGACTATTCGGTCGAGGTGAATGAGGGTGAGGTCGTTCTCGACATCATCCACCGGCTGCAGGCCACCCAGGCCGGCGACCTGGCAGTCCGCTGGAACTGCAAGGCCGGAAAGTGCGGGTCGTGCAGTGCCGAGATCAACGGCCGGCCGCGGTTGATGTGTATGACTCGGATGAGCACCTTCGACGAGTCCGAGACCATCACCGTGACGCCGCTGCGAACCTTCCCGGTGATCCGCGACCTGGTAACAGATGTCTCGTACAACTACGAGAAGGCCCGGGAGATCCCGTCTTTCGCCCCTCCGGCGGGTGTTGCCCCCGGGGACTACCGGATGGCGCAGGTCGACGTCGAGCGCTCGCAGGAGTTCCGTAAGTGTATCGAGTGCTTCCTGTGCAACAACGTCTGCCACGTGATCCGCGACCACGAGGGCAACAAGCAGAACTTCGCCGGCCCCCGCTTCCTGATGCGGGTGGCGGAGTTGGACATGCACCCGATGGATGCCGTCGACCGGCAGAAGCAGGCTCAGGACGACCACGGGCTCGGGTACTGCAACATCACCAAGTGCTGCACCGAGGTCTGCCCCGAACACATCAAAATCACCGACAACGCGTTGATCCCGATGAAGGAACGGGTCGCTGATCGCAAATTCGACCCGGTCGTCTGGCTCGGCTCGAAGATCGGCCTGGCCAAGGGCAGCGGGCGGCCAAAGGCGCCGATCACCAAGCGCTGAGTCAGCGCAACAGGGGTCGTACGGCTGTCTCAAACTGGCGGTTTCCGGGCAGCCATTGCACGCTGGTGAAATCCGCATCTCCGAGCCAGCGCAGCTCCAGGTGCTCGAGGGCAACGGGCTCGGCCGAGTGCGGTTCGCTCAGGACGGCCGACCACAGGCGGACACCGCTTCGGCCGTACGGATTGGGCACCTCGCCAAGGAAGCACTGTGGAGTGATCCGGACGCCGACCTCCTCCTGACACTCGCGGATCAGCGCCTCGAATTCGGTCTCCCCCGCTTCGACCTTGCCGCCGGGAAACTCCCACAGCCCGGCCAGCGCCGGAGGTGAAGTCCGTTGGGCGGCCAGGACTTTGCCGTTTCGAAGGATCGCAGCGGCGACCACCGTGCCGGCCACAGGAGTTTCGCCGGTCATTCCCTCCAGAATGTCACACCCCGCTCATCGACCCTGAGCGGCTGGTCGGCGGTCCTGCTCATCCCGCGATTTCGAACAGCCATACTGCAGAGGTGAGGATCTCGGCCCGTGTGGATTACGCCATCCGCGCCAGTCTGGAACTCGCAGCGGGCGGTCCGGAGCCGCTCACCTCTGAACGCATCGCGGCTGCTCAGAAGATCCCGGTGCGCTTCCTGCAGGCCATTCTCGCCGACCTGACCGCTGCCCGCTTGGTCGTGAGCACGCGGGGGCGCGAGGGTGGTTACCGCCTCGGCCGTCCGGCGACCGAGATCTCGATCGCTGACATCATGCGGGTCGAACAGGGCTTCCTCGCCGACATTCATGGCGAGCGTCCCGAGGACCTCGCCTACCCAGGCGTGTCGCGGGAACTCTCGAAGGTGTGGGTCGCAGCGCGAGCCAGCTATCGATCGGTCCTGGAACGAGTCACCTTGGCCGACGTCCTGGCCGGTCAGTTACCCGAGGACATCGCTGCGCTGCTCACCGACGAAGATGCGTGGGTCTCAGGCTCGGATCGCTGAGATCAACCTGCTGGTGTCCGAGTCCGTCCCCCACAGCCCGTACCCAAGGAGTGACATTCCAGTGCCCCCATCCACCGGTCCCGGCTTTGCTGTCCTGCTCACCGGATTCTCCGGAGCTGGCAAGTCCACGGTCGCCGAGGAGTTGTTGCGGCGTTGGACGTCTCAACGCGAGGTGACTGTCCTGGACGGGGACATCGTGCGCACGATGCTGTCGCAAGGGCTGTCCTTCAGCCGCGAGGACCGCGATCTGAACATCCGCAGGATCGGTTGGGTCTCGGCTGAAGTCGTTCGGCACGGCGGAGCCGTCATCATTGCCGCGATCGCGCCGTACGACGGCGCCCGGGAAGAGGCTCGGACGATGGTGGAGGCGTACGGCGTCTTCAGTTTGGTGCATCTTTCGACGCCGTTGGAGGTCTGCGAGGGTCGCGACGTCAAAGGCCTGTACGCGAGGGCACGCTCCGGCGAGATCGGCTCGTTCACCGGGATTTCTGACCCGTACGAACTGCCTACCCGCCCTGACGTCGTAGTTGACACCTCGCAGTTGCCGGTCGAGTCATCCGCCGACGCGATCGAAGCCTACCTGCGGCACCGCGGCATCCAGCTCGATAGGCAGATGTCTGCCTGAGCTCGTATGCTCATCTGCATGCGGACCACGCTAAACCTCAACGACGAGCTCGTACGGCAGGCGAAGCAGCGAGCGGCCGCGGAGAATCGCACGTTGACGAGCGTGATCGAGGACGCCCTTCGTCGCCTCCTGTCCGGACATATCCCGGCCGATCCTGTTCCATACCGAGTGCAGACCATGTTCGCCAGCGACCTTCAGCCTGGCCTTGATCCGAACGATCCGGTCTTCTATAAGCAGATCTTCGAGCAGGACGATATCGAGAAGTACGGGCCTCGATCCCAGCTACACGGCGGCACCACTGATGCAACTGTTTGACGTCAATGTACTGATCAACGCACACAAGCAGGACGCTCGCGACCACGCGCTATATCGAGCGTTTCTCGAAAGGACAGTGACCGGTCCCGACCTCTTTGGGCTGAGCGAACTAGTCTGCAGCGCTTTCGTCCGAATCGTGACCGATCGTCGGGTCTACGTCACGCCGATGCCCATCGAGAACGCGGTCAAGAGCGTTCAAAGCCTCCTCGGGCGCGAGAATTGTCAACGAATCCAGCCAGGTCGCCGACACTTCGAGATATTCACCGATCTGTGCCTACGCACGCCGGTGCGCGGCAAGGATGTCGCCGACGCCTACCTTGCCGCACTCGCCATCGAGTCAGGCTGTGAGTGGGTAACCGATGATCGCGGCTTCGCACGATTCCCGGGCCTACGCTGGCGACGTCCTCTGGACTGACCAGCGCCATTGCACTAGCTGGCGTTGGTGATGATCCCGGCACCGACAGTGTTGTTGGTTGCCTCGTCGACCAGGATGAAACTTCCGGTCGTCCGGTTGCGCCGGTATTCATCAGCGAAGATCGGCTGGGCCAAACGCAGCGTGACCCGTCCGATGTCGTTGAGTCCCAAGGCTTGCACGCCCTCTTCTCGGTGCATCGAGTTGACGTCGATGCGGTACTTCAAATCGCGCACGATCGCTTTGGACCAGCGATGAGTGTGCTTGAGGGCATACCGCTGACCTTCCTGCAGCTTTGACGTACCACTCATCCAGCAGACGACCGCCTCGACCGTCTGACTCATGACCGGCTGGTTTTGCGGACGGCAGATCAGATCCCCACGGGAGACGTCGACATTGTCGGCCAACCGGATAACCACCGACATCGGTGCGAACGCCTCGTCGACCGGGCCGTCCGGTGTGTCGATGTGCGAGATCGTGGACTGCATCCCCGAGGGGAGCACCTCGACGGTGTCACCAACCGCCAGCACACCGCCGGCCACCTGACCGGCGTACCCCCGATAGTCATGGTGCTGGTCGTCGCGGGGTCGGATCACGTACTGGACCGGGAACCGTACGTCCACGAGGTTGCGGTCCGACGCGATGTGCACCTCTTCGAGATGGTGCAGCAAGGAGGGTCCCTCGTACCAAGGCATGGACACCGATCGGCTGACGATGTTGTCGCCGTTCAACGCCGAGACCGGGACAAAGGTGAGGTCGCCGACGTCGAGCTTCGCGGCGAAGGCGCTGAACTCGTCCCGGATCTCGTTGAACCGGTCCTGCGAGTGATCGACCAGGTCCATCTTGTTTACACACAGGACGATGTGCGGGACCCGGAGCAAGGTGGCCAGAAAGGCGTGCCGCCGGGTCTGTTCGAGGATGCCGTTTCGGGCATCGACCAGGACTAGGGCGAGGTTCGCGGTGGAGGCACCCGTGACCATGTTGCGGGTGTACTGCGGATGCCCAGGTGTGTCGGCCAGCACGAACCGGCGGCGGGGGGTGGAGAAATAGCGGTAGGCCACGTCGATCGTGATGCCCTGCTCGCGCTCGGCACGCAGGCCGTCGGTCAGCAGGGCCAGATCCGCCGTACCCAACCCGCGGCGTCGGCTGACATCCTCGACGTGGGTGAGCTGGTCCTCGAAGATCGATTTGCTGTCATAGAGCAGGCGCCCGATCAGGGTCGACTTGCCGTCATCGACCGAACCGGCTGTGGCCAGGCGGAGAAGATCCATCAGAAGTACCCGTCCCGCTTGCGATCTTCCATGGCGGCCTCGCTCGCTCGGTCGTCGGCACGGGTGGCGCCGCGCTCGGTGATCCGGGTGGCGTCGACCTCGTCGATGACCTCGGCGATGGTGGCCGCGGAGGACGCCACCGCACCGGTGCAGGTCGCGTCCCCGATCGTGCGATAGCGGACCATCCGCCGTTCGACGGGTTCGTCCGCACGCGGGGTGGTCCACAACCCGGCCGCGAGCAGCATGCCGTCGCGTTGGAAGACGTCCCGCTCGTGGGCGTAGTAGATGCTCGGCAGCGGTACCTCCGCATCACGGATGTAGTGCCAGATGTCGGACTCCGTCCAGTTCGAGAGCGGAAAAACCCGGATGTGCTCTCCGCGGTGGTGCCGGCCGTTGTAGATCGACCACAGCTCAGGACGCTGGTTCTTGGGGTCCCACTGGCCGAACTCGTCACGGAAGGAGAAGACCCGCTCCTTGGCCCGGGCCCGCTCCTCGTCGCGTCGCGCGCCGCCGAAGACGGCATCGAAGCGATGCTCGGTGATCGCGTCGAGCAGGGGGACGATCTGCAACTGGTTGCGGTTGGGGTCGCGTCCGGGGGGCTCGCTGATCCGTCCTGAGTCGATCGCAGCCTGGACGCTGGCGACCTCGAGCCGGATCCCGGTCTGCGCGACGATGCGGTCCCGGTACTCGATGACTTCTGGGAAGTTGTGCCCGGTGTCGATGTGCATCACCGGGAAGGGGATCGGAGCCGGGGCAAAGGCGCGAATCGCCAGCCACAGCATCACCGCGGAGTCCTTGCCGCCGGAGAAGAGCAGCACCGGCCGTTCGAACTCGGCGGCGACCTCGCGGAAGATGTGCAAGGACTCCGCCTCGAGGGCGGCCAGATGCGTCAGTTGGTACGTCG
>JACCTM010000408.1 GCA_013812385.1 Geodermatophilaceae bacterium
GCACTCGCGAGGGCATGAAGGTCGCCAAGGCCAAGGGCCGGCTTCGCGGCAAGAAGCCCAAGCTCAACCCGCGTCAAGAAGCTCACCTGGTCGCACTGTTCGCGACCGGCGAGCACAGCACCGCCGAACTCGCCGACCTCTTCGGCGTCGGCCGCTCCACGGTCTACCGCGCCGTGGAGCGTGCCAAATCCGCGACAGCCTGACGCTCGGCTGCAGTCGTCTCGCAACCGGCAACCTCTGCGGTACGACAGGCAGCGGCGCCTCGGGCGACGTCGCCTCACCGAAAGCGGTTCCCCCAACGAGCAGCGCCACGACGGCTGCGTCGACCAGCGGTGCTACACCAGGGGCAGAGGCGGCAGCGGTGTCATCGGAGGGAACTGCGGTGGCCCACCTGCGTCGCCGACGAGGTGGCCGAGGACGTGGGAAGCCATGGAGAGAATGTCCGCCATGACCTCTCGGGGCCTTCTGCACCCTTCGGACCCCGAGCGCGGCCGGCGGTTCTATTGGCGGGCTGCGGTTCCTGTTGTACTCGCGGCTCGGGCGTCGCCACCGGGTCTGTTCCGTTGTGCGCGCGGCTGGGTAGTTCTAGGTTCGCCGTATCCGCAGCCGCGGAGTGCTGCGGGACCAAGCCGAAGGAACTCCCATGCGCAATCGGAGAACGGCGCTTATCAGCGCCGCAGTACTAGTGATTGGCGCCGGCTTGTTCGGCATTGGCGCCTTCCCCGCCAGTGGCGCTCCACCATCGACCGGCCAGAGCCTCACCGCGGGCTGGGACGGGCTCCGGGTCGCCTCGCTGGCCGAGGCCGAGCGGCGGATGGACGCAGAAGCCGGCGCGGAGGGCGAGACGCTGGTCTTCTTCGGAGTCGAGACCGGTTTCGCTGTGGTGGACGTCTCGCCGACTGGCATATCTCCGGGCGACTTCGTCCTATTCGAGGAAGACCTTTACACCGACAAGGACCGGACTCAACCAGCGGGGTTTGACTCCGCTAGGACTGAGCTGTCCCTGACCACAGCCCATGTCGAAGGCACGTTCCAAGTTTCTGGCGGCAAGATTAGTGTCGCTGGGACGGCGTTCGGCACCGCTGGCTCGACGATATATTCGATCGTGGGCGGAACGGGCCGGTACGCAGATGCTGGAGGCGTGTTCATACCGTTCGAGCTGCCCGGGGGTGACACGGCACTCCTGTTCCGTGTTCTCCGATAGCTGCGTAGCCAATTAGGCGCAACGTGGCCGGCATCTTCGGCTCTGCCCTGTCTGTCGTGCGGCGGTCTCCGGCAGGCCAGATGCCGTTTACTGCGGCAGTAGATGTCGCCTGCGAGCACACCGAGGTGCCCCGCCGCTCTCGACGTGAGGGCGGGGCCGCCTCCGCTCTCTCAGGTGCCAGACCGCTTCGGTTCGCCGATCACCTCAATGGCGCTCACCCGCCGGACACACACCCACCGCGGCACATTGACCACCAGGACGACCGTCCACCAGGACCAGCCCGTGCCGTCCGCCTCGATCCGATCAGCCTCAATCGCCTCGACCCGTCCAGCGTGGTCGGTGAAAGTCCAGATCGGCAACGGGTCGGCCCTTCGTGTCGTACCCAGCTCGACCCTCGCCGCCAGCATGGCACGCCACCCGACCCCACGGGGAAGGCCCAACCCGACCCGACCGGACCGACTCCGGCGTAGAGCCGCTGCGCGCTCCCGGCCATTTCCACACAGCCGGCGCCCGCTATGCATGCCTCCGGCGGATTTCCCGCCGGGGGGGGTATCGGCCCTACGCCGAGGTAGGGCCGCTCGATGATCTTCGGGGTTCGGTGCCCACCTCCTCCGGGGCCAGACGCCATTCGGGAGGGGCCGGAGTCGGCCGCTAATCGCCACGGCTAGCCAAGGGTTAGGTTGGCGCAACGACAAGGGAAGGTCCGGGCCATGAGCTATGAGTACAAGGTTGTCGAGATGCGCGAGGGCATGATCGGCGGGAAGATGTCCGGCGACAAACTCGAGAAGGTGCTCAATGAACACGGGGTTGCCGGCTGGCAGTTGAAGGCAATCACGTCCGTTGAGGTCAAGGGCCGTGTCGGTCCTGGTGGAGTGGACGGAATCCTCGTGACTTTCGAGCGTCCGAGATCCTGACCCCGATGGCGCCGCGAGACGATCGCGTTCTGCAGGTCGCCACCTACCCAGCCGTTCAACGCGGCCCATGCCCCCCGAACCAGCTCACGCGGACACCTCGCTGATAGGGGCCGATCTACTCACAGCTTTTTCCACCGAATTGCCCGCCGGCTTCGGGGCGGTCGTAGTCCCACGGGGTCACTCCCTGATCGTCTGACGCGGACCGTCTCCCGAGGTAGGGCCAATACCCCCCGAACCGTATCCAACCGAGAGGACTACACCGGGGGTGGGGGGATGAACCCGGATCGGCTCTCAGCCTGCACCTCGCCGATGGGCCCCGTTCTATTCACGCGTTTCTCCGCCAAGGGCACGTCCCCGTCGCCTCATGACGCCGACAGGTTAATCGACGAGCGCCATCCGCTGGATCTCACGGGGATCTACTGCCTGCGCGTCTTGCCTGCGATCGAGCGGGCGCAACAACAGATTCCGACGGCCGCGCCGCTGCGCCTCTATGACATCCGACTTGATGAGCTCAAGATATGCCTCTGCACTGGCCCGGTCAGTCCTTCGCAGCGGGATCCTGATCGGGTCGGCGGCGCCGCCATGTCGATCACACATCGTTCTTCCGCCACCTCGGCTCGGCCGCCCGCGGTGACGCCCAGCCCACGCGGGGCCTGTTCCTCGACCTCGCGGCGTTCGACGGCTGGGCTGAGAGCTGGCGCGCCTG
>JACCTM010000414.1 GCA_013812385.1 Geodermatophilaceae bacterium
GCGGCAAACGTTGGCAACAGCGTGGCCTTCACCCTGGACGACAGGGTCGTCTCCGCACCGAATATCGAAAGCGCGATCAGTGGCACCACCACGATCAGCGGTTCCTTCACCCAGGAGACAGCCACGAGCCTGGCCAACTCACTGAAATATGGCGCCTTACCGCTGACCTTCACCCAGTCCACGGCAGAGACCGTTTCCGGGCTCCTGGCCGCCGATCAACTGCGTGCCGGTCTGATCGCCGGCGGTATCGGAATCCTGTTGGTCTTCGTCTACGCGTTGTTCTACTACCGTCTCCTGGGCCTGGTGACGATTGCCAGCCTGCTGCTATCGGCTGTCATCGTCTACGCCTGTCTGGTGATCCTCGGTCGGCAGATCGGGTTCACGCTGAGCTTGGCCGGCGTCGTCGGATTCATCGTAGCCATAGGTATCACTGCTGACTCGTTCATCATCTTCTTCGAGCGAATCAAAGATGAAGTGCGCGACGGTCGTTCGATGCGCGCTGCCGTCCCCCGGGCGTGGGTCAGTTCTCGGCGGACGATCCTGTCCGCAGACGCCGTGAGTTTCCTGGCCGCCGCCACTTTGTACGTCCTGGCGATCGGTGGGGTGAAGGGCTTTGCCTTCACCCTCGGCCTGTCCACAGTGCTCGACCTCGTCGTCGTGTTCTTGTTCACCCACCCACTCGTGGCGCTGCTGTCCCGCAACGCGACCTTCTCCTCGCCACGGGTCTCCGGACTCGGGCGGCTCCGGGTCGGCCCAGCCGCTGCCGGTACACCCGCAGCGGCGACCGCGGGCGGTGGCTCCGCAGCGGTGGCTCGTCGAAGGACGCCGACCCGACCTACATCGACGAACAGGGGTGGCAGCTGATGGCCACGAAGTCGGGCTCCGGAAAGCCGGGGCGCAAGACTGCCGCAGGGCGGCCAACCGCTGCAGCAAACCGCGCCAAGGCAGCCGCCACAAGGGCGCCAGCGGCAAAGGCCGCCGCGGCGAAGACCCCGGTGGCCAAGACCTCCGCGGCAACAGGCGCGGCGGCAAAGGTCCCGTCGGCGAGTCCAGCCGCTTCACCATCGGTTCCAGTCGAGTCGGCCAGCGGCGTGCGCTACGTCCGTACGGGCGCGGCCGTGCTGGACGACGAGACGAAGCCAACCAGCACACCGGGTGACCGGAAAGGCCGTACCGAAACCGATGCCGAGACCGACGCGCCGGGCACAGCTGCGTCGGCGCAGCGCAAGCCATGGCCGGTCCGGCTGTATCTGGGCGAGATCGGGTACGACTTCATCGGCAAGCGAAAGTTCTGGTACGCCTTCTCCGCGGTACTCGTCCTGATCTGCATCGGTTCGATGATCTTCAGGGAGTTCAACCTCGGTGTCGAGTTCGCCGGCGGGGAGCGATTCCGGAGCCCCGGATCCGCCGAACAGCTGGAAGAAGTGAACCAGGCGGTGGAGGACCTCGGCGCGGACGTGACCAGCGCTCAGGCGGTGGGCAACAACCAGATCGTGGTCATCACCGGAGACCTCAGCGAGGAACGCAGCGGTGAGGTCGCCGAAGCAATCGCCGACACCGTCGGGGTGAGCGCCTCGGACGTCACCAACTCCACCACCAGTGCGAGCTGGGGCCAGGACGTCACAAGTAAGGCGATCCAGGGTTTGCTGGTCTTCCTCGTCCTCGTCGTGGTGTTCCTAGCTGTCCGGTTCCAGTGGAAGATGGCGGTCGGCGCCATGGTCGCGATGTTCCACGACCTGCTGATCACTGCCGGGGTCTATTCCCTGGTCGGCTTCGAAGTGACCCCCGCGTCGGTCATCGGGCTGCTGACCATTCTGGGGTTCTCGCTCTATGACACCGTCGTCGTCTTCGACAAGGTGGACGAGAACGCCAAGGGTCTGATCGCGAGTCAGCGCCAGACCTATTCCGAGTCGGCCAACCTCGCGATCAACCAAGTGCTCATGCGCTCGATCAACACGTCGATCTTTGCGCTGCTGCCGGTGCTCGGACTGCTCTATGCCGGACTGTTCCTGATCGGCGAGGGAACTCTGCAAGACCTCGCCCTGGTGCTCTTCGTCGGCTTGCTGGCCGGCGTGTACTCCTCCATCTTCCTTGCCGCCCCGGTGCTCTGCGATCTCAAGGAACGCGAACCCGACTATCAGAAGCTGGCCAAGCGGGTCCATGCCAAGCGGGCCGGGGTGAGCCTTGACGCCGGCGCTGCCGCCGGCACGTCGACTGCCGAGGCGCAATCGCCGATGGCAGCGGCCTGGGCTAATCGACGTCGGCGAAAAGCAGTTGTCGCGCCGACGGCAACCGGCTCCAGCGCCAAGGACGGCTCAGCGAAGAGTCGCGTGGTTGACAGCTTCGACCCGGACGCGGTCGACGACGAGAACCGTGCCGATGCCGCGACCGGGAGCGGGGGAGGCGGAACCTTGGTTGCCTCCGCCCGGCGGTCTCGACCGCGCAGCACTCGAACGATGGCCGGTACCGCGGCCAAGCCTGCTGGGGGCCGAACCGGCGGTAGGCGCGGAGAGTCGACCGAGCGCAACGGCTGACTACCGGCCACAACGCTGCGACGGCGCGTACGACCGCAGGAGAAGATCGCCCACCCAGTGGCAGCTACAGTGGAGGGAGGTCGTCCAGTCTTGGCCACGGGGCGCCCGTGTGCTGAGCGAGGGAGGGCGCAGCTGTGAGCAGCGATGTCGCCCCGCCGAGCGCTCCTGCAGATCGAGCGTCCGACCCGCCCGAGAGCCCCTCACCGGTCGAGGACGGACCGTCGCCCACCGCAGCGATAGCGGGCAAGCGCAGTGTCCGCAGCCGACTGGCTCGACGCATCATCGCCGGAGGCGGCGCGCCGGGTGTCAAGCCGGTCCTCGAGCCGCTGGTGGCCAGCCATCGTAAGGCGCATGCCAAGGCCGACCTCCGGGAACTCCAGCGCGCCTATGACGCCGCCGAGCACCTGCACACCGGTCAGAAACGCAAGAGCGGTGACGACTACATCACCCATCCCCTGGCGGTGGCCACCATCCTGGCCGAACTCGGCATGGACACCACCACCCTGATCGCTGCTCTGTTGCACGACACGGTTGAGGACACCGGATACGCACTGGCCGACCTCGGACGGGATTTCGGGGCCGATGTGGCCCGCCTGGTCGATGGTGTGACCAAGATCGACAAGGTCAAGATGGGCGATGCGGCCCAAGCCGAAACCATCCGCAAGATGATCATCGCGATGTCTCGGGACCCACGGGTGCTGGTGATCAAACTGGCCGACCGGCTGCACAACATGCGCACGCTTCGATTCCTGCCGCCGCACAAGCAGGAGCGCATCGCCCGGGAAACCCTCGAGATCCTTGCACCGCTGGCCCACCGCCTGGGCATGAACACCATCAAGTGGGAACTCGAGGACCTGGCCTTCGCCACCCTGTATCCCAAGCGGTACGACGAGATCGTCCGACTGGTGGCTGACCGGGCACCGTCGCGAGACACGTACCTGGCCGAAGTGTCAGCAGCCGTACGCGGTCAGCTCACCGCAACCGACATCCCAGCGGTGGTGACCGGGCGACCCAAGCACTACTACTCCATCTATCAGAAGATGATCGTGCGGGGCCGGGATTTCACTGACATCTGGGATCTCGTGGGAATCCGCATCGTCGTGGAGTCCGTACGTGACTGCTATGCCGCTCTCGGTGTCATCCATGCCTACTGGCAGCCGGTCCCCGGGCGGTTCAAGGACTTCGTCGCGATGCCGAAGTTCAACCTCTACCAGTCGTTGCACACCACCGTCATCGGCCCCCATGGCAAGCCGGTCGAGTTGCAGATCCGTACCCGTGACATGCACCGTACGGCGGAGTTCGGCATTGCCGCGCACTGGAAGTACAAGGAGACCAAGGGCGGCGCGCCGGCCAAGAGCAACGACGAGATGCTGTGGCTCCGCCAGCTGTTGGACTGGCAGCGGGAGAACCAGGAGCCCGGCGAGTTCCTGGAGTCCTTGCGCTTCGAACTCGGTCCGCAGGAGGTTTTCGTCTTCACTCCGAAGGGTGACGTGATCAGCCTTCCGGAGGGCGGTACCCCGGTGGACTTCGCCTACGCCGTGCATACCGAGGTCGGGCACCGATGCGTCGGTGCCCGAGTCAACGGCAGTCTGGTCTCGCTGGAGAGCCAACTGTCCAACGGTGACACCGTCGAGGTTTTCACCTCCAAGTCCGAGACCGCCGGACCGTCCCAGGACTGGCTCGGGTTCGTCGGCTCCTCGCGCGCCCGCACCAAGATCCGGCAGTGGTTCGCCCATGAGCGCCGAGAGGAGGCGATCGAGGCCGGAAAGGATGGGCTCAGCAATGCCATGCGCAAGCGTGGGCTCCCGCTGCAGCGGGTTCTCGGCGGTGACGCTCTGTCCACTCTGGCCAAAGAGCTTCACTACGCCGACGTCAGTGCGCTGTATGCGGCGGTGGGGGAGCGCAACGTCTCCGCGCAGTCGATCATCGACAAGCTCGTCGCCGGCATGGGCGGCGCCGAGGGCACGGTCGAGGACCTGGCCGAGACAACAACACCCACCCGTCCGATCCGCCGCACGACATCAGGCGAGACGGGTGTCGTCGTGCGGGGGGTCACCGACGTCTGGGTGAAGCTGGCGCGCTGCTGCACGCCGGTTCCGGGCGACGACATCCTGGGCTTCCTCACCCAAGGTGGACCGGTCTCGGTGCACCGCCGGGACTGCACCAACGCCGCCGACCTCAAGACTCGGGCCGAGCGACTCGTCGATGTCGAATGGGCGTCGCAGACCGGTGCCATCTTCCTCGTCGCGATCCAGGTCGAGGCCCTGGACCGGCACCGGCTGTTGTCCGACATCACCCGGGTCCTCTCCGACGAGAGCGTCAACATCCTCTCCGCTTCGGTGCAGACGACTCGCGATCGAGTCGCGGTGAGCCGCTTCACCTTCGAACTCGGCGACCCCAAGCACCTGGGGCATTTGCTGCGTACCGTGCGCGGCGTCGACGGCGTGTACGACGTGTACCGAGTCACCGCCTGACGCTCAGGTCAGTTCTGTACCGTGACGGTTTGCAGAGTGATCGGAATCAGCGGTGCCCCACCGCCCGGGGATGGCTCGAAGGATGCGTCGTTGCCTCCGGCCGCCACCACGTCGATGGTCTCGATTCCCGCGGTGATCGTGCCGACGAGGGTGTAGTCCGGGGGCAACTGGGTGTCGGTGAAGCAGATGAAGAACTGGCTGCCGATCGTCGGCGGCTGACCACCTTGTGCCATCGCGACACTGCCCCGTGGGTAGATCGCGCTGGCGCCGTCCGGTGCCGGACGGAGACTGTCCACGCTTGCCGGCTCGAATGTGTAGTTGTAGGTCGGTCCCCCTGAGCCGGTGCCAGTGGGGTCACCGCACTGAAGAACACCGAAGGTCTCGGCGTTGACCAGCCGGTGGCAGGGCGAACCGTCGAAGAAGGCGTTCTCGGCGAGGAACTTCATGCTGTTGGCCGCGCACGGCGCGGTAGTCGCGTCGAGGGTAATCTGGAAGGCTCCCTGCGAGCTTGTTACGTCCAGCACCACTCTGTCGTTGCTGCCGTCGGGATCGTTCGGCATCTCGATATCGATGACATTCGGGTTCCGGGCATCGGCCGGGGCGTAGTCGCAGTCCACCGGTGCCTCCGATGAGGCCGGCTCGCCCGGGCCCCGGGCTTCCTGCCCAGGTTCGGGGCTCGGAAAGGCCCGGCCGGGGATGGTCTCGCTACAGCCGGCGAGGGCGAGTAACACCCCCGCCACTGCGGCAACCTGCCAGGCTCGCCCGGGAGTCGGCATCGCGGTTCGCGGGCCTCAGGCGACGGGCGCTGCGACGGTCACCGTGGTCAGCGTGATCGGAATCAGCGGTGCCCCACCGCCGGCAGTCGCCTCGAAGGAGCCATCGTTGCCGCCGGCCGCGACCGCGTCGATGACCTCGATACCTGAGGTGATCGTGCCCACCAGGGTGTACTCGGGCGGCAACTGAGTGTCCTGGAAGGCGATGAAGAACTGGCTGCCGATCGTTGGCGGCTGGCCGCCCTGAGCCATTGCCACGCTGCCCCGCGGGTAGATCGCGCTGGCACCGTCCGGGGACGGCGCCAGCGAAGCCACACTGGCGGGCTCGGCGAGGTAGCTGTAGCTCGGGCCACCAGAACCCATGCCAGTCGGATCGCCGCACTGCAGGACTCCGAAGACGTCGCTGTTGACCAGCCGGTGACAGGGCGAGCCGTCGAAGAAGGCGTTCTCGGCGAGGTACTTCATGCTGTTCGCAGCACACGGTGCGGTGGTCGGATCCAGAGTCATCTGGAAGGGACCCTGCGTGCTCGCCACATCCAGCACGACCGGCGTAGTGCTGCCGTCCGGCTCGGGTGGAACTCCGACGTCAGTGAGGTTCGGATTCTCCGGATTGCCCGGAGCGTAGGTGCAGGCTGCGGTTTCCGGCTCGCTGCTGGCCTCGGGCTCCGCGGCCGGGTCGGCTGCGTCGTTCTCGTCGAAGGCACCGGACAGGAACAGCACGCCGAGGACCAGGACAACGACGCTGAACGCGGCCACTCCGACAAGGGTGTTGCGGCGGCGTTTGCGCGTCTCCTCGGCGCGCCGCTCCAGCTGCCGCTGCAACTGTCGCCGCGCAGCCTCACGCCGCTGCTTGTTCGTAGCCACTGTCGTACTCCCGTCGAAGTCATCGATCGTTCATTGCGCGTCGAACCCTGCACCGAAGTTCGGTCGGGTCCGGGGCGGCGCACCCCAGGGAGGCGCCTGCCACCGATGTTTCCGGCTGTGCGGCCGGCCACGGAGGACCGACGGCGAAGTCTAGTCAAAGTGCGCGTAAAGCATCTGTGAGCCACCCGGCAAATGCCCCCTGGGTAGCCTGCTCTCGTGTTGGTCGTCGGTTTCCCCGCGGGGGTGTTCGGCACGAATTGCTATGTCCTCGCGTCAGCTCCGGGTGCGGAGTGCGTCGTCATCGATCCCGGAATGGACGCCGTCGATCCCCTCCACGACGTCCTTTCCGAACACGACTTGAAGCCGGTCGCCGTCGTCCTCACCCATGGGCACCTCGACCACACCTTCTCGGTGGTTCCGGTCTGTTCCGGCTACGACATTGCCGCCTATATCCACCCAGACGACGGGCCGATGCTGGCCGATCCGGTGAAGTGGCATGGACCGGCGCTGGGCGCGATCGTGGCCGGAATGCCGATTCCCGAGCCCGAAGATCTCCGTTTTCTCACCGATGGTGTGCAGCTGGACCTGGCCGGCGTTGCGCTCACGCCTCGGCACTCGCCCGGGCACACGCTGGGATCCACCGTGTTCGAGCTGGCACTCGAGGACGGACCAGGTTTGCTCAGCGGCGACCTGCTCTTCGCGGGCTCCATCGGTCGGGTCGACCTGCCGGGAGGGTCCATGAGTCAGATGACCGCGTCTCTCGCACGGGTCGTGCTCCCTCTTGATGATGCGACGGTGGTCCTTCCCGGGCACGGTCCGGTCACCACCATCGGCCGGGAGCGAGCTACCAACCCCTACCTTCAGGACCTGATCCACGAGCCTGCTGCCCCGCGCCGGAGCCTCTAGATGGTCAGCCGCTAGATGGCGAACCTCTAGATGGCCGCCGTTGCGCGGCCTGGGCCGCTGTCGGGCTTCCCGGAACTCCTGCCGGGACAACGGATGATCGAGCAGCAGATCATCGATGGCCTGCGCCGAACCTTCGAGTTGCACGGCTTCGCGCCGATCGAGACTCGCGCCGTGGAGCCGGTCGAGCGGTTGACCGGCGGCGCCGAGGTCGACAAGGAAATCTACGCCGTACGGCGCCTGGCCGAGGTCGAGGCCTCGGAAACTGAAGCGGGGCTGGGTCTGCACTTCGACCTGACCGTTCCGTTCGCGCGCTACGTACTCGAGAACGCCGGCAAGCTCGAGTTCCCTTTCCGCCGTTACCAGATCCAAAAGTGCTGGAGAGGAGAGCGGCCCCAGGCCGGGCGCTATCGCGAATTCATCCAGGCCGACATCGACGTCGTCGCCGAGGATCAACTGCCTTTTCATCACGACATCGAAGTAGCCACGGTCATGGCCCGGGCCCTTGTCGCACTTCCGATTCCGGCGCTCCGGATGCAGGTCAACAACCGCAAGCTGCTGCAGGGCTTCCTCATCGGAATCGGTGCACCCGACCCACCCGGAGCCATGCGAGTCATCGACAAGATGGACAAGATGCCTGCCGACGTGGTCGGTCAGTTGCTCCGTACTGAAGCTGGCCTCTCGGAAGAGCAGGCACGGGCATGCCTGGAGTTGGCCGGCATCCGTACGCCGGACACCTCCTTCGTGGACCGGGTTCGCGCCCTCGGGGTGCGCGAGCCGCTTCTCGACGAGGGTCTGGCCGAACTCTCGGCGGTCATCGAGGGATGTGCCGGCATCGCCCGGGACCGGATCACCGTCGAGGCCGACCTGCGGATCGCCCGCGGGCTGGACTACTACACCGGGACTGTCTTCGAAACCCGGATGAACGGGTACGACGCGCTGGGTTCGATCTGCTCGGGGGGCCGGTACGACTCGCTGGCCAGCGACGGACGAACCACCTATCCCGGCGTGGGCATCTCCTTGGGGCTGTCCAGGTTGCTGGTTCCGCTGTTCGCCGACGGAAGCCTTGGTGCATCCCGTGACGTTCCATCTGCGGTACTCGTGGCCATGGCCGATGAGAAGTCTCGCGGCGCCAGCGGGCTTGTCGCGCAGAGACTTAGAGTCCGCGGAATCTCCACCGAGGTCGCGGCGTCGGCAGCCAAGTACGGCAAGCAGATCAGGTACGCCCAGCGCCGCGGGATCCCGTACGTCTGGTTCCCGGCCATCGGGCCCGAGGCCGAGCACGAGGTCAAGGACATCCGCAGCGGTAACCAGATCGCGGCCGATCCGGATACCTGGTTGCCACCCGAGGTAGACCTGAAGCCCCAGCTCGTTTCCACCCCGAAGACCGCCGAGTAGAGGAATTCTGTGATTCGCACCCACGCAGGTGGAGACCTGCGCAGCTCCGATGCCGGACAGACGGTCACCCTGGCCGGGTGGATCGGTCGTCGGCGCGATCACGGCGGGGTCGCCTTCCTGGACCTGCGCGATGCCTCCGGGGTGGTGCAGGTCGTCGTACGGGACGAATCCGCCGCCCACGGGCTACGCAACGAGTACTGCCTCCGGGTCGTCGGCAAGGTCGCCGCTCGGCCGGAGGGCAACGAGAATCCCGCTTTGCCCACCGGAGAGATCGAGGTCATCGCGACCGAGGTGGAGGTCCTTTCGGAGTCAGCGTCGCTGCCGTTCCAGATCGACGACCACGTCGAGGTGGGGGAGGAGGCGCGCCTGCGGCATCGCTATCTCGACCTGCGCCGAAGCGGCCCGGCCGCGGCGCTGCGGTTGCGCAGCGAGGTCAATCGCACCGCCCGTGAGGTGCTGCACGACCACGGTTTCGTCGAGATCGAGACCCCGACGCTGACCCGGTCCACGCCCGAGGGTGCTCGCGACTTCGTCGTGCCGGCGCGGCTGGCACCGGGGTCCTGGTACGCGCTGCCACAGTCGCCGCAACTGTTCAAACAACTGCTGATGGTGGCCGGGATGGAGCGCTACTACCAGATCGCGCGCTGTTATCGCGACGAGGACTTCAGGGCCGATCGGCAGCCGGAGTTCACCCAACTCGACGTGGAGATGAGCTTCGTCGACCAGGACGACGTGATCGCGCTGACCGAGGAGATCCTGACCGCGCTGTGGTCCATCGTCGACTACCAGATCCCCACCCCGATCCAGCGGATCAGCTACGCGCAGGCGTTGTCGCGGTATGGCACGGACAAACCGGATCTCCGCTTCGCTGTCGAACTCACCGACTGCGCCGAATACTTCGCCGACACTTCTTTCCGGGTCTTTCAGGCGCCCTACGTCGGGGCGGTCGTGATGCCGGGCGGTGCTGACCAGCCCCGGCGCACTCTGGACGCCTGGCAGGACTTCGCGCGCCAGCGGGGCCACAAGGGGTTGGCCTATGTACTGATCGGCGCCGACGGTGAACTGGCCGGCCCGGTGGCCAAGAACCTCTCTGACATCGAGCGCGCGGGCTTGGCCGGCCACGTCGGTGCGGTGCCGGGGGACTGCGTCTTCTTCGCCGCCGGACAGTCCTCGGGGGCGCGCGGCCTGCTCGGTGCCGTACGGCTGGAGATCGGTCGCCGCGGGGGGCTGATCGACGAGTCCGAGTGGTCCTTCGTCTGGGTGGTCGACGCGCCATTGTTCGAACCGTCGGCCCAAGCCCGGGCCTCCGGCGACGTGGCCGTCGGAGGTGGTGCCTGGACCGCCGTGCATCACGCGTTCACCTCGCCCAAGCCGGAGTTCCTGGACACCTTCGACTCCGATCCCGAGCACGCGCTGGCCTACGCCTACGACATCGTCTGCAACGGCAACGAGATCGGTGGTGGCTCGATCCGGATCCACCGCCGGGACGTGCAAGAGCGGGTATTCGCGGTCATGGGCCTGTCGGCGCAGGAGGCCCAGGAGAAGTTCGGGTTCCTGCTCGAGGCCTTCTCCTACGGTGCTCCGCCGCACGGCGGGATCGCGATCGGCTGGGACCGGGTCTGTGCCCTGCTGGCCGGTGAGGACTCCATTCGCGAGGTGATCGCCTTCCCCAAGTCCGGCGGCGGCTACGACCCGCTCACCGGCGCGCCGGCTCCGATCACCGCTGCGCAGCGCAAGGAGGCCGGCGTCGACGCCTCACCCGTTCCGACTCAGGGGACCCCTGCCACGTTCGGTACGTAGCTTTCTTCCCCTGTCGGCGGAGGCTCGGGAACGCGCCTTAGGGTCGGGTCCATGTCTGCAGTGGCTCGTACTCTGCTCGGCCCAGGCCCGACCAATCCGTACCCCGAGGCGACCGCCGCACTGGCCCAGCCCTTGCTCGGGCACCTGGATCCGCTGTTCCTCGCCCTGCTCGACGAGACCTGCGACCGGCTCAGGACGATCTACCGCACAGCCAACCGCCGCACGCTTCCCCTGTCAGCGACCGGGAGCGCGGGCATGGAGGCGGCTTTCGTCAACACCCTGGGGCCCGGCGACGTCGTGGTCGTCGGCGTCAACGGCCTGTTCGGCGTCCGGATGTGCGATGTCGCGGCCCGATGCGGCGCCGAGGTCGTGCGCGTCGATGCTGCCTGGGGCCAGCCGCTGGACGTCGACGCGGTGCTGACCGCGCATCCGTCGCCGAAGCTGATCGCCGCCGTCCACGCGGAAACGTCGACCGGCATCCGTAACGACGTAGCCGCCATCGGCGCGGGCAAGGGCGATGCACTTTTTCTTGCCGACTGCGTGACTTCGCTGGCCGGCATCGAGTTGGCCGTCGACGACTGGGGCATCGATCTGGCCTATTCCGGTACGCAGAAATGCATCGGCGTAGCCCCGGGTCTGTCCCCGTTCACCATCAACGACCGCGCGTGGGAGCGGCGGATCGAGCGGCCGCAGTCTTGGTACCTCGACCTGGGCATGCTCGGCGGCTACGTCGGTGAGGCTGCCAGCAGCGGAGGTGGCCGTACCTACCACCACACCGCGCCGACGGCGATGGTCGCTTCCCTGCACGCCGGCTTGGGCCGAGTCCTCGATGAGGGCCTGGATGCGGTCATCGCGCGGCACGCGGCGATGGGAGCTGCGCTGCAAGAGGGTCTGCAGGGCATGGGACTGGAACTATTTGCCGCCCCAGGGCATCGACTGCCCGAACTCACGACGGTGAAGGTTCCTGGCGGAGTCGATTCTGCGGCCGTACGCGGCGAGCTCCTGACGCGGTACAACATCGAGATCGGTGCGGGCGCCGGGGAGTTCGCGGCCACGGTGTTGCGGATCGGTCTGATGGGCTACAACGCCCGCCCGGACATCGTCACCCTCATCCTGGGCGCGCTCGGCGAGATCCTGCGTCGCAGCTGAACGACTCCGCCGCAGCGCAACTCAGGCCCGCTGGGCTGCTTCGAGAACCTCCGCTGCCAGGCGCAGCATCGCGAGGCGGGTCTGCTCGGTCAGCTCGCTCTGGTCGATGCGCGCTCCGGCGCGCAGGTGCGGATCGTCGGGAATACTGATCAAGCCGCGGCACAGCCCGTCGAAGCGCTTCGCTGCAGCGGCCAGATCCACCGGTAGATCACGGCGGCGAACCGCCGTGACGGCTACGAAGCTGTTGGCCACGAGTGCACCGAAGCCACGCTCGGCGATCCACCGCAACCCGGCGTAGGTGGCCGTTATCCCGTCGACGCTGGGGGAGGTCGCGAACACCAGAGTGTGCGCACCGCTGAGCAATTGCCTCATCAGGCCTCCGCTGAGTCCGGCCCCGCAGTCGGTGACCGTGATCGCGAAGTGCCGGTGCACGACATCCATCGTCGCGACGAACGTTGCTTCGTCGAAGCGCGCGCTCTCACCAGGGTCCAGACCGCTGGGTAGCACCCAGGCGCCATCGGCCGAGCGAGCGAGGTAGGGCGTGAGGATGGCCAGATCGCCCGGGTCGCCGCGCCCTGCCAGGTCGCGTGCGCTGTGTGTCGGTGCTACTCCGCTGCGCAGCAGCAGCGAGCCGAAGGTCGGGTCGGTGTCGAGCAAGAGCACCGGTTCGTCTCGACTCTTGGAGTACATACCGGCCAGAAGCACAGACAAGGTGCTCTTGCCTACGCCTCCCTTGAGCCCCACTACGGCGATGCGCCGCGGGCTCTTGAGCGGGATGCTCAATCGGCTGCGAACCTGTTCTTCCTCCTGAGCCCGGGCTTTGGCACGTCCCGTGAACAGGCCGAATCTCCGCGCCGGTTTCAAGCTTTCGGGTGCTTCATCTTCATCGCTCCCGGGTCGCCCAGCCGGTTCCGCGCGCGGGAGACTCGCGAGGTGCTTGCGGTCCCGGTAGCGATGACGGAGCCGGCGTGATCGTCGGAAGCTGGATCATCTGCGTGTCCCCGGCCCGTCCGTCGAAGGAGTGCCGGCCACCCTTGCGTCTTGGGGTTAGCCCGTACTCCGGAGGTGGCGTGCTACTCAGGGCTGGTCCTCTCCCGACGAGGCTTTCCTATAAGACCCACCGTTGCTGGCATCTGCCGGTCATCGTCTCCCATCGCCAGTTTCGTCCGGGCCTCGGGCAGATCCGCGCCCGGCTTCGCGCAACGCGGGTCGCGGGTAACGTCTGAGCCCGTGAGCGAGCCGGCCAGCCTCTTCGATGATGCTGCTGCACAGAACGCCGCGGCCGCCGCCCCGCTGGCGGTCCGGATGCGTCCTCGGTCTCTCGACGAGGTCGTGGGACAGGACGCAGTCCTCGGCCCCGGGCGCCCGTTGCGCCGGCTGGTCGATGCTGATGAGGGAATGTCAGTCATCCTCTACGGGCCGCCAGGAACCGGCAAGACGACGTTGGCACATGTGGTCTCTCTGGCCACCAAGCGGACCTTCGTACAGCTGTCGGCCCTCAATTCCGGCGTCAAGGACGTTCGTGCGGTCATCGACACGGCCACGAAGGATCTGGGACTGACCGGACGGCGGACAGTCCTGTTCATCGACGAGGTACACCGCTTCTCCAAGACCCAGCAGGACTCCCTGCTCTCGGCAGTGGAGAACCGGGTGGTCAGCCTGATCGCGGCCACCACCGAGAACCCGTACTTCTCGGTCGTGAGCCCCTTGCTGTCCCGCTCGATCGTGCTCACCCTGGAACCGCTCCGCGACGACGACGTACGGACGTTGCTCCGTCGCGCGCTGCGCGATCCACGCGGGTATGCCGGGAAGCTGACCATGGCACCCGACGCGGAGGACCACGCGGTTCGCATCGGGGGAGGGGATGCCCGCCGCGCACTGACCACGCTCGAGGCAGCGGCCAACGCAGCGCGGGACGAGGGGCTGACCGAGATCACGCTCTCCGTCGTCGAACGCGCTGTCACCCGGGCGGCGGTTCGCTACGACCGGGACGGTGACCAGCACTACGACGTTGCCAGCGCTCTGATCAAGTCAATCCGCGGCAGCGATGTGGATGCCGCGTTGCACTACCTGGCCCGCATGGTCGAGGCAGGCGAGGACCCTCGCTTCATCGCCCGGCGCCTGGTCATCAGCGCGAGCGAGGACATCGGCATGGCCGATCCCGCCGCGCTGCCCATGGCGGTCGCGGCCTACACGGCGGTTTCCTTCATCGGTATGCCCGAGGGCCGCATCCCATTGGCCCAGGCGGTCGTGCATCTCGCGACGGCACCGAAGTCCAATGCCGCCTACCTCGCCATCGGCGCTGCGATCGAGGACATCCATCGCGGACTGGCCGGTCCGGTGCCTTTCCATCTTCGCGACTCGAGCTATTCCGGCGCCGCCAAGCTCGGCCACGGCAAGGGCTACATCTACTCCCCCGATGCCGGCTCTCAGGATGATCCGAACGGTGTCGTGGCCCAGCAGTACGCGCCGGATGCGGTCGATCGCCGGGACTACTACCAGCCGACCGAGCACGGCGCGGAGGCCGGCATGGCTGCGCGGTTGAGCAGGCTGCGGACGATCCTTCGCCGTCGCTGATACCCGCCGACGTAACGAGGTTATTACGACTGGCGCAACTGCGCGTATCACCGCTGAACAGGACTAGATTGCACGAGGCTGGTTTGCACGGGGCCCCGAATACGAGACTTATCCGCGGAAGGTGGAGCTGCGTGGCCAAGGTGATTCTTCAGGACGTCGGGAAGGTCTACGACGACGGCACACGGGCGGTAACCGGCTTGGACCTGGAGATCCAGGACGGTGAACTACTAGTCCTGGTCGGCCCCTCGGGCTGCGGCAAGACCACGGCACTGCGCATGGTCGCCGGTCTGGAGTCGATCAGCGAGGGCACCGTGCGGATCGGCGACAAGGTGGTCAACGGCGTCCCTTCCCGCGACCGGGACCTGGCCATGGTCTTCCAGAGTTACGCGCTGTATCCACACCTGAAGGTGCGCGACAACATCGCGTTCGGATTGCAGCTGCGCAAGCTCCCTAAGAACCAGGTCAACGAACGGGTCGAGAGGGCAGCCCGCACGCTCGGACTCGAGGACATGTTGGACAAGCGCCCACGCAACCTCTCCGGTGGTCAGCGTCAGCGCGTGGCGATGGGGCGGGCGATCGTCCGCGAGCCGCAGGCCTTCCTGATGGACGAGCCGCTGTCCAACCTCGACGCCAAGCTCCGGGTGCAGATGCGGGCCGAGATCGCCCGTCTGCAGCGCGATCTCGACGTCACCACGATCTACGTCACGCACGACCAGACCGAGGCAATGACGCTCGGTGATCGGGTCGCAGTGATGAAGAAGGGCCACCTGCAGCAGGTGGCCGCCCCGCAGGATCTCTACGACCATCCGGACAACGTGTTCGTTGCCGGCTTCATCGGCTCCCCGGCCATGAACCTGTTCCAGGGGACCTTCAGTCAGCCGGAGGCCAGCGGGCCCTTGCAGCTGCAGGTGGGCAGTCAGCGGCTGGCCGTCGGACCGGAGTTGTTGTCGCGCCGCCCCGATGTCCGGCGCTACCTGGATCGGCCGGTCATCGTCGGGATCCGGCCAGAGGACATGAACGATGCGACCCTGAATCGCGGGGCCAGCAATGCGCTGCTCGAGGCCAAGGCCGATCTGGTCGAGGCAATGGGCTCCGACGTGTTGGTCCACTTCGCCCTCGACGCCGCACAGATCGTGACAGAGGATACTCGTGAGCTGGCTCGCGACCTGGGCGAAAGCCAGCAGGCGAACGCCGAGGCGGGGACGGTCATGGTCGCCCGGTTCAATCCGCGCACCGCCGCGCGGGAAGGTG
Organism: Geodermatophilaceae bacterium; assembly: GCA_013812385.1. Lineage (GTDB taxonomy): Bacteria > Actinomycetota > Actinomycetes > Mycobacteriales > Geodermatophilaceae > JACCQS01. The sequence continues at coordinate 15,724 of JACCTM010000414.1, forward strand.
CCCCGATCTTCGTCGCGGTGGACACCGAGCGGTTGCACGTCTTCGACCCCGAGACCGGGAAATCGGTCTGGGGAGGCGAGCAGCCTGCTGCACAACAGCAAGAGCGGGGTTCCCTACTGAGGGAGCACGCCACACAGGAGGGAATGCAATGAGACGCACTACACGTATCACCGCTGGGGCAGCCGCCCTTGCGCTCCTCATGACCGCTTGCGGCGGGGACGAAGACGCCGGAGGTGGCAGCGCCCCCGAGGCGGGCTCGCTGGAGGGCGAGAGCATCGAACTTGCCGCTGTCTTCACCGGTGCGGAGCAGGAGGCACTGGAGGCCGTCCTGGCCGCGTTCGCCGAGCAGACCGGCGCGGAGGTTGTTTTCACCTCGACCGGTGACGACATCGCGACCGTGCTCGGAACCAGGATCGCCGGTGGTGATGCCCCCGACGTCGCTCTGTTGCCGCAGCCAGGACTGCTCAAGCAGTTCGTCGAGGACGGCTCGTTGACTGCGGTCAGCGACGAAGTCGCGGCCGCCGTCGACGAGAACTATGGCGAGGTGTGGCGAGAGCTCGGGACTGTGGACGGTGAGCTGTACGGCGTCTGGTTCAAGGCCGCGAACAAGTCAACCGTCTGGTACAACACCGGCGCCTTCGAGGACGCCGGCGCCGAGGTCCCCGAGGACTTCGACGCCTTCGTGGACACGCTCGGCACGATTGCCGATTCCGGTCTAACCCCGCTGTCTGTCGCGGGTGGCGACGGGTGGACGCTGACCGACTGGTTCGAGAACGTCTACCTGCGGGTGGCCGGACCGGAGATGTATGACCAGCTGACCGCACACGAGATCCCGTGGACCGATCCGAGCGTCATCACCTCGCTCGAGACCCTGGCCGAGATCTGGACTGCGGACAACGTCGTCGGTGGCAACTCCGGCGCCCAGCAGGTGCTGTTCCCGGACTCCGTCGAGGCCGTTTTCTCGGACGCTCCCGAGGGCGCGATCGTCTACGAGGGTGACTTCGTGGCCGGCGTGATCAGCGACTCCACCAGTTCGGTGGTCGGGGAGGATGCCAACTTCTTCCCGTTCCCGTCGATCGACGGCTCCCCGGAGTCGGTCGTCGGTGGTGGTGACATTGCGGTGGCCCTGAGCGACAGCGAGGCTACCCAGGCGCTGCTGCAGTACCTCGCCACGC
>JACCTM010000431.1 GCA_013812385.1 Geodermatophilaceae bacterium
TACGGCCGGCACCGGGCCACGGTGCGGACGATCTCAGGTGTCTACCGGGACGAGGCGGGCGCCATGGACGACATCGAGAAGACCCGGCGTCTTGCCGAGGACTTCGAACGGGCCGAGGGCCGCCGGCCCCGGATCCTGGTGGCCAAGATGGGGCAGGACGGGCACGACCGAGGCCAGAAGGTGATCGCGACCGCTTTCGCCGACCTGGGCTTCGACGTCGATGTCGGCCCGTTGTTCCAGACGCCGGAGGAGGTAGCCCTGCAGGCCGTCGAGGCCGATGTGCATGTCATCGGCGTCAACTCATTGGCCGCGGGACATCTCACCCTCGTACCTGCCCTGCGGCGGGCACTGGCTGAGATGGAGGCCGAGAACATCCTGATCGTTGTGGGTGGGGTCATTCCGTCCGGGGATTTCGCCGAACTGAAGGCGGCCGGCGCGACAGCGATCTTCCCGCCCGGAACTGTCATCGCCGAGGCCGCTCAAGGCCTGCTGGCGACGCTGTCCGAGCGCCTCGGGCATTCGTAGCCGCGACAGATGGGTGATCTGGTCACGCGGTTGACCGAGGGCGTGCTGGCCGGATCGCGTACGTCGATGGCCCGGGCGATCACGCTGGTGGAGTCCCGGCGAGCTGATCACCGAGAGCAGGCCCAGGAGCTGCTCGGCGTGCTGTTGCCGCATGCCGGGTCGGCTCGCCGGGTCGGTATCAGCGGCGTACCAGGCGTGGGCAAGTCCACTTTCATCGATGCGCTCGGAACGTCGCTGACCGCAGCAGGGCGGCGAGTGGCCGTCCTGGCCGTCGACCCGTCCTCGACCCGTAGCGGCGGCTCGATCCTGGGCGACAAGACCCGGATGTCGCGGCTGGCCGTCGACGAGGCGGCCTTCATCCGGCCTGCGCCCACGGCCGGCACGCTCGGCGGGGTCACTCAGGCCACCCAGGAATCGATGGTCGTGGTGGAGGCGGCGGGCTACGACGTGGTGCTGGTCGAGACCGTCGGTGTCGGTCAGTCCGAGGTAGCGGTGGCGGACATGGTCGACTCGTTCCTCTTCCTGACCATGGCGCGGACCGGCGATCAGCTGCAGGGGATCAAACGCGGGATCCTGGAAATCGCCGATGTCATCGCGGTGAACAAGGCCGACGGCTCACACGCCGATGACGCCCGCAGGGCCGCGCACGAGTTGGGCGCGGCCATCCGCATGTTGCGCGGCGCCGGAACTGCTTGGCAGGTACCGGTTCTGACGTGTTCTGGAATGGACGGAACGGGGCTAGACGAGGTCTGGGCGCAGGTGGTCGCCCATCAGGAACACCTGGCAACCGAGGGCGAGTTGGCGCGCCAACGTCAGCGCCAGCAGGTTCGTTGGACCTGGCGGATGGTGCACGACGCACTCGAGACTGAGCTGCGCGAGCATCCGGCCGTACGGGAGCTGGCGCCGGAGACGGAGCGAGCAGTGCAGGCCGGAGAGCTCACCCCGGCACTGGCCGCGCGACAGATCCTGGACGCCTACCGCAGCCGCTGACCTGATCTGCCATCATTGCTGGTGCCTTCAGCGCGTCCAGTTCGGGTCGCGACCGGTCAGTCCGAGTAGCCGGTCCAGCACCGAGGCTGTGTCCAGCACTGGTACCCGCTCGGCGTAGATCCCCATCTCTCGGCCCCGCTCGGCCGTCTTCTCCACCTCCTGATGGACGCGGGACAGGACCTCGTCGTCCCAGGTGGGCTGCTGGCCGATCGCTTGGGCTATGTCCCAGCCGTGCACGACGAGCTCGCCGAGCACCATCCCGCCGATCATGGGCGCCGGCATCTCCATCGGGCCGCCCAACCGGGTGTAGCCCTTCCAGGCACCTGGCTCGCTCCATGCCGCGACGAGAAGGTTGGTCTGCGCCACGAGCCGGTCCTTCCAGTCGCCATGGGTCAGGTACACGTCCTGTTCACTGGCCGCGGGCGGCGCAACCGCGTCCTTGCGTGCCGCTGCCTTCAGCGAGGGTCCCCAGAAGAGCAGATGGTTGACCAACCTGCCGATGTCGTAGTCGGCGCACGGGGTTGGCGAGTCGAGTCTTTCGGCGCTGATGTCTCGCACGACGGCCAGCGTCGGTCCCGCCGCCAACGCCATGAGTTCGTGCTCTTCCATGAACCGTCTCCTGTGTGGGTCGGTGCTCGTCGAGCGCCTCGCATGCTGTCGCCGGGAACGTAACCAGTGCCGGAGGGCAATGTCTTGAACGAACGCGACGCCTATCCTTCGCCGAATGGCGACGGGCTCGGCTGGACGCGACGCCCGCGAGGTCGGTGGTGCGTGGTCGGACTTCCAGCGTCATTGGTACGCAGATCCGGGCCGGAGTTGGCGCCGTTCGTCTCGCGTTACTGGTTCGTTGCCTGGGACCTGCAGGGTCAACCTCCCTACCGGCAACTGATCGTTCCCGAGCCGAACGTGCACCTCTCGTTCGTCAACGACGCGCCGGCTGGGGTGCACGGGGTGGCGCGTGGACACGTGTTCCGGGTCCTGGAGGGCACTGGTCGGGTGTTCGGAGTGACCTTTCGGCCAGGCTGCTTCCGGCCCATCCTCGGGTCCGCCGTTTCGACGATCACCGACCGGTCGGTCGCTGCCGATGACGTGTTCGGGGCGGATGTGCCGCAGCGAGCGATGGCCGATGCCGCCGACGAGGCGGAGATGCTCCGCATCGTGGAAGATTTCCTGCGCAGGAAGCTGCCGCCACCCGACCCGACGGCCGAACGGGTCGCCGCGATCGTGGCGCGGATTGCCGCCGAGCCGGACATCACCAAGGTGGAAACCCTGGCCGACCGCCTCGGCACCAGCGTTCGGCGGCTGCAACGGTCCTCGCCGAGTACGTCGGCGTCAGCCCGAAATGGGTGATTCGGCGCTACCGGCTGCACGAGGTGAACCGACGATTGGAGTCCGGAGTCGCCTTCGACTGGTCGCGGCTTGCCGCCGAACTCGGCTACGCCGATCAGGCACATTTCACGCGCGACTTCCGGGCCATGATCAGAGAACCGCCCACCCAGTACGCGCAGCGGTATCCGCTCCGAGAACCCCCTCGCGATCATGGAGCTGTGACCACTCTTTGACCCGCGATCTGGTCACAGCTCCATGATCGCGGAAGAGTTGTCCACAGATCGGACCGAGGGTCCCACGAGCCTTTTGGCAGCGGCGACGGTGGCGGCATGGACATTGCGTTGGCCCAGTTGGCGTCACGACAGGGCGGGATCATCACCTGCGACCAAGCTCTTCGGTCGTGACGCCCGCGGAAATTCGCCGTCGGCTACGTCGGGGCGTCTGGCGACTGACTCCCTGGCGGGGGATCTACGTCGATGCCGAAGTCCCGGACGACTTTCCATCACTTGTGCGGGCCGCTGGGCTACTCATAGGCGGGGACCTGGTTGCCTGTCACACGACCGCGGCGGCTATCTGGGGTTTCGACATTCGCACGACGACCACCTGCATTTCTTGGGCCCGCCCGATGTGGACAACCGTCGCAGACCGGGTCTGCAGGTGCACCCGTCGGTCTTGGGTACCGATGATGCTGTGCGCCTGAGCGGGATCTGGTGCACCCCACCGGCATCGATCCAGCAAGCCGGCTTGCGCGAGGTGATCCGGCTCAGGTGGCTGATTCCTCGTGCCGACGCGCTGGCCGAGTCACAGATGGAGTCACGCAAGCGCTGGCGGTTCCTCGATGCTCACCTTCC
>JACCTM010000461.1 GCA_013812385.1 Geodermatophilaceae bacterium
GTGGGCACCAGCGCGCCCTCCTGGCCGGTGCTCGGGCGGGACCAGCACCCGGGCCAACCAGCGCGGCTGCACGGTTACTTCGCCGGTGGCACCTTGGCCGCGGAAGCTCTCTTACTGCTCGACGAGCTCGCTCCGATCAGCACCAACCTCGGGCCGGCAGCCGTGCCGGCCAACGAGGCGTTGGCCGGCGGCTCTCACGTCATCGTGGACTTCGGCGAGGACGAGCTGACCCGGGGCCGGGCGCATCCGATGATCGACCCGACGCTGCGGTTGGACCAGATGTCTCGACTGATCAGGTCCGCCGATGGGAATCGGGTCCTGCTTCTCGACGTCGTGCTCGGTCATGGAGCCGAGCCCGATCCAGCTCAGGCGCTGGTACCCGCATTGCGGGCAGCCGCGCAACGGTTGAGCGAGCGCGGTCATGAGTTCAGTGTGGTCGTGTCCTTGTGCGGGACTGATGCCGATCCGCAGAGTTGGCACTGCCAAGCGCTCGCGCTGAGCGACGTGGGCGCCCGGGTCTTCGCCTCCAACGCTCAGGCTGCCCGACATGCGCTGGCCCTGGCCCGCGGCGCCATCCCCGCGGCGTCTGCGCGATGAGCCGACCCTTGGGCGCACTGCTAGCCCCGCCCTTGTCGGTGGTCACCGCCGGAGTTGATCTGTTCCCTCGAGCCCTGCGCGATCAGGGCACCGCCGTAGAGGTGGTGGATTGGCGACCACCAGCCTTCGGCGATCCGGCAGACCTGGCGGCCCTGGCTGCCGACCCGCGTCGGGTAGCGGCCAACCGGGGCGCAGCCGAGCGGATCCTGGCCGCGGGAGCCGAACTCGTGGACGTACGGCCGGCCGCCGACGCGCTCGGGCTGCCCCGAGACCTCTTCCTGCACGCCGGTCCACCGATCGACTTCGAAAACGCGTCGGGTCCGCTGCGCGGCGCGTTGATCGGCGCGGCCTTGTTCGAGGGCCTGGCCGCTGACTCCGACGAGGCAGTGCACATTCTGCAGTCCGGCCGGATCCGCTTGGAACCGTGCCATCACCATCGGGCGGTCGGGCCCATGGCCGGTGTCACCACGGCGTCGATGTGGGTCTCGGAACTGCGTGACCCGGTCAACGGTGGGACGGCGTACTGCTCGCTGAACGAAGGCTTGGGCAAGGTGCTGCGCTACGGCGCGTACTCCGCCGAGGTGATCGACCGGCTGCGCTGGATGGGCGATGTGCTCGGGCCGGTGCTGTCAGCGGCCCTGAGCGAGTCCGGTCCGGTCGACATCAAGTCGATCCTCGCCCAGATGCTGCAGATGGGCGACGAGGGCCACAACCGCAATCGGGCCGGGTCGTTGATGTTCCTCCGTGACCTGGCACCTGCGATCGCCGAGTCCGGAGTACCCGCTGTCCAGGTGGCCGACGTCCTGCGGTTCATCGGCGGCAACGAACACTTCTTCCTCAACTACGGGATGCCGGCAGCGAAGCTGGCCTTGGATGCCGCCCGCGACATACCCGGGTCGAGTGTGGTCGTGGCCATGGCGCGGAACGGGACGGAATTCGGCATCCAGACGTCGGGCACCGGCGATGCCTGGTTCACCGGCCCGGCGCTGACTCCGGACGGGCTTTTCCTGGGCGGGTACGGGCCCGACGACGCCAACCCGGACATCGGTGACTCCGCGATCATGGAAACCCTTGGGGTGGGCGGCTTCTCGATGGCAGCGGCACCGGCGATCGTCCGTTTCGTGGGTGGCACGGTTCCGGATGCTCTGGCCACCACGCGGCGGATGTTTGCGATCACGGTCGCCGAGAACCCCGCCTATGCCATCCCGGTGCTGGAGTTCCGCGGCGCGCCGACCGGGATCGACGTCCTGAGCGTGGCGCGGACCGGCATCCTGCCGCAGATCAACACCGGAATGGCCGGGCGGGTGGCCGGGACCGGTCAGGTCGGCGCCGGATTGGTCAAGCCGCCCCAAGTTTGCTTCGAGAAGGCCCTGGCCGCCTTGGCAGCACTCGCCCGGGTGTAATCCGGCTGGTCGATACGCAGGCCGCGTGGACCTGGTGGCTGTGCCGGACGTACCAGTTGTAGGTCGCGGTGATGCGTTGCAGATCTGTGCCGTCTGCCCGCCACAGACAGACAGTCAGGGCTCAGATGCGGCAGGCGTGGATGTCGGTGACCAGGATCGCGCGCGCGCCGACTCTCCAGAGCTCGTCCATGAGTCGATTCGTGTCGGCTCGAACAACCATGGAGCGCACCGCAACCCAGCCC
>JACCTM010000462.1 GCA_013812385.1 Geodermatophilaceae bacterium
TCGCGGCGAGTACTAGTACGGCGAAGACAACTATGCGACGCATGGAAACTCCAATGAGGGGGTGACTGGGCGATAATCGAGCACTACCGCAGCGGTCTAGGTCTGCCGGGTGAACGGTTTGCAGCGCTGAAGCCTTGCCGGTGAACTTTGTGGCTGGTCGAAGGGCGAGACTGGGCTCATGTCGGTCCCCCCGTTCCCCCCGAACCCACCCGAGCCCACAACCCCGTCGCCACACCCGGCCCCGGTTCCCGGTGACCCGTCCCCGCCGCGTCCGGGGCCGACGCCCGATCCAGGTCCGGGGCCAGTGCCGGTCCCCGACCCGGGACCCGCTCCGGCCCCGGATCCGGGCCCTGGACCAGCGCCCGCGCCAAGGCCAGGGCCCGGGCCGGGAGGACCGCCAACGCCGTTTCCCCCGACGCCTGCCCCGCTCGGGTGAGTCGGCACTGCGGCCCGGTCGGCATTATGTAGTCCAGGGGCTTAGACTTGGCGCTGTACTTCGTGAAAGTCTTCACAAGCACCCGGTGAGTGGTCAACGGCCCTGACACCGGCAGGCAGCGCGAGGAGGTCCGCAGTGAGCACGACTGACCCCTCCGCTCTCGTAGATACAGTGCAGCGCACCGGCACAGCCGCCCCCACAGTCCACACGGCCCCCACCGCCGAGGCGGACGTGATCGTCGTCGGCGCAGGCCCGGGTGGCTCTGCGACGGCGTACTGGCTGGCCCAGGCCGGCCTCGATGTGCTGCTGGTCGAGAAGGCCAGCTTCCCGCGCGACAAGGTCTGCGGTGACGGGTTCACCCCACGAGGCGTCAAGCCGCTGATCGACATGGGCATTGACACCGGGCCCGAGGCCGGGTGGATCCGACACCGCGGCCTGCGGGTCTACGGCGGCGGCCATCGTCTCGAGATGGACTGGCCGGAGCTGGCCAGCTACCCCAACTACGGACTGGTTCGCCCCCGCCTGGACTTCGACGAGATGCTGGCTCGCCACGCTCAGAAGGCCGGCGCCCAACTGGTCGAGGGAACCCGCGTCGACGGACCGATCCTCGACCGGGCCGGCCGCGTCGTCGGCGTCGGGGGGCGCGGCGAGGGTGGCCGCCCGGTCAGCTATCGCGCCCAGCTGGTGATCGACTCGGGTGGGATGAGTGGGACCGTGAGCAAGGCTCTGGGACTGACTCGCCGTACGGACCGGCCGATGGGCGTCGCCGTTCGCCGGTACTTCACCTCGCCTCGTACGAACGACGAGTACATCGAGTCTTGGCTGGAACTGCGCGACGGCGAACGACTGCTACCCGGCTACGGCTGGATCTTCGGCATGGGCGACGGAACGGTCAACGTCGGCCTCGGGGTCCTGAACTCCTCCACCGCGTACGGCAACACCGACTACCGGGAGATGCTGAAGCGCTGGCTGGACAACGTGCCGGCGCAGTGGTCACTCACAGAGCAGACCGCCACCGGCCCGGTCCGCGGCGCGGGACTTCCGATGGGCTTCAACCGGACTCCGCAGTACACCCGTGGCCTGATGCTCGTCGGTGACGCCGCGGGGGCGATCAACCCGTTCAACGGCGAGGGCATCGCCTACGCCATGGAGACCGGGAAGCTGGCCGCCGAGCACGCCGTACAGGCCTTGGCCCGGCCGTCCGGCCCGAACCGCGAGCAGGCGTTGCGCTCGTACGTCGACTCGCTCAAGGGCGCGTACGGCGGCTACTACCGGTTGGGCAACATCTTCGTGAAGCTGATCGGGCATCCCGAAGTCATGCGGCTGTGCACGACCAAGGGACTGCCGCGTCCGCTCCTGATGAAGTTCGTTCTCAAGCTGCTCGCGAACCTCACCGACGAGCGCGGCGGGGACACCGTGGACAGGGTGATCAACGGGCTGACTCGATTGGCTCCAGCGGCATGATCGCGCCCACGGGGCGGGTCGATGTTTACCCCGGCCAAGGTGCAGCTCAGGCTCCGCCTAGATCGTCCGTAAGGTGTCGGCCATGCTGAACCCCTACGTGCCCATCGTGGGGTTGTTCGCGCTGGCGGCCGCATTTGCCCTGTTCTCGGTCACCGCAGCGCCGTACATCGGTCCACGCCGCTACAACAAGGCGAAGCTGGACGCCTACGAGTGCGGCATCGAGCCGGTCGACCAGCCATTGGGTGGCGCTCGTTTCCCGGTGAAGTACTACCTCACCGCGATGCTGTTCATCATCTTCGACATCGAGATCATCTTCTTGTACCCGTGGGCGGTGGCCAACGATTCGCTGGGGCTTTTCGGCCTGATCGAGATGGTCATCTTCATCGGCACCGTCTTTATCGCCTACGCCTACGTCTGGCGCCGTGGCGGACTGGAATGGGACTGACATGGGATTGACATGGGACTAGAAGAAAAACTGCCCAGCGGCTTCCTGCTGACCAACGTCGAGAAGCTGGTCAACTGGACGCGGACCGCTTCGCTGTGGCCGGCCACCTTCGGACTGGCCTGTTGCGCCATCGAGATGATGGCCACCGGTGCCGGGCGGTACGACCTCGCTCGATTCGGCATGGAGGTCTTCCGGGCCTCTCCGCGTCAGGCCGATCTGATGATCGTCGCCGGGCGGGTGAGCCAGAAGATGGCCCCGGTGCTTCGCCAGATCTACGACCAGATGCCCGAACCCAAATGGGTTCTCGCCATGGGTGTCTGCGCGAGCTCCGGCGGAATGTTCAACAACTACGCGATCGTGCAGGGCGTCGACCACGTCGTACCGGTGGACATGTACCTCCCCGGCTGCCCACCGCGGCCGGAGATGCTGATGGACGCGATCCTCAAGCTGCATCACAAGATCAAGCACGAACCGCTCGGCGCCAAGCGGGCCAAGCAGCTCGCGGACAACCCGCAGGAGATCTGGACCGAGATGCCGTCCTCGATCCGGTACGACAAGGCAGCCCGCAAGGAGTGGATCCAGGCCGCCGAGGACAACCGCAGCTCGCAG
>JACCTM010000005.1 GCA_013812385.1 Geodermatophilaceae bacterium
AGCGCCTCGGCTCCCCGCGGGCCCCGGATGTACAGGCGCAGATGGACCAGACGCTGGAGTCCCTGCGTCCCCTCGTCGGTCCGGCCTTCGACGGACTCCTCGACAACGGCCGCCAGTTCACTGGCACCCAGGCTGATTCCGAGGTCCTCGCGGTGTGCCAGTCAGCGCCTGATCGGGGCGACTGACTCCAAACGGTAACGGACATGCGACCCGCCGTGCGCTTAATGTTGATTTTGTTGGCTCAGCCAGGTTCGGCCTCGTGGCCAGCTTTGACCTCGCGCAGCAACCCCCGATAGGCGTCGTCGGGGCTGATCGAGCCGTCGACGATCCCGGCAATCTCGGCAGCGATCGGCATCTCGAGGTCGAAGCGGCTGGCCAGGGCCATGGCAACCGGAGCGGTCTTGATGCCTTCGGCGACCTGGTTCATCTCGGCGAGGATCTCGGCCAGAGCGCGGCCCTTGCCCAACTGCTCACCGACGTAGCGGTTGCGGCTCTGCGGGCTGATGCAGGTCGCGATCAGGTCGCCCATCCCGGCCAGGCCGGCCAGCGTCTCAGGCCGGGCACCGAGGGCGACCCCCAGCCTGGTCAACTCCTGAAGCCCCCGCGTGATGACCGCCGAGCGCGTGTTGTCGCCCACGGACAAGCCCTCGGCGATGCCGGTGGCTATTGCCACGACGTTCTTCAGCGCGCCGCCGATCTCGCAGCCGATCACGTCGTGGTTGGTGTAGACGCGAAACATCCCGCGGGCGAAAACCTTCTGCAGCGCGGCGGCGACGTCGAGGTCCTCGGTGGCGATGACGCTGGCCGCTGCGTTGCCTGCCATGATCTCCTTGGCGAGGTTCGGACCGGTCAACGCTGCGGCCGAGTGTCCGGGCAGCACGTCCCGAATCACTTCGGTCATACGGAGCATGCTGCCCGACTCCAGCCCCTTGGTGAGGCTGACGACCGGAACCCACGCTCGTAGGAAAGGCTTTGCGGCCTCGAGGGTTTCGCGGAACGAGTGTGACGGGATACCCATCACCAGAACATCTGCTCGACTCACGGCTTGTTCGAGATCGGCGCTGGCCCGCAGTCGTTTCGGTAGTCGGTGACCGGAGAGGTACCGAGAGTGGGTGTGCTCCTCGTTGATCTCCCGAGCCACCAGTGGATCCCGCGCCCACACCGTGGTGTCGTGCCGGCCGGCGGTGAGGCTGGCGACCGTCGTACCCCAGGACCCGGCGCCGAGCACGGTCACCCGCACGTGATCATCCTTCCGGACCCGGCGGGTCAGCTAGACCGGCAAGGCCTTCCGAGTCTTGCGGGCCACCCGCTCCGCGGATTCCGACGTGTTCTCCGCGACGTGACTCACGTTGCGAGAAAGCCGCCGAGCCGCCCGCCGGGTACGCCAGGCGACCGAGGGCTTGCCTTCGGTGTCCACCGCTGCGAGCAAGAGCCCACCGAGCATGCTGGCGTTCTTGAAGAACTCCTGCTTCTGCAGGGCGCGGTCGCTCTCGTCGTCGATCTTCCAGAAGCTGTGTGCGGCAAGCGTGGTGGGGACCAGGCTGGCGCTGAGCACTGCAGCGGCAAGACGCGGTGCCCTGCCCAAGCTGAGCGCGATGCCGGCGACCAGTTTGACGACGCCGTCGATGCGAACCACCGTCGCGGTGTCATCGGGCACGGCCATCGCCGTCTTCTCCCTGAGGAACTGGACCACGCCCACGGCTGCGGGACGTTTCTCATGCGGGTTGCGAGCCTCGTCCAGGCCCCCGAGGACGAACATGGATCCGAGCAGTGGTCTGGCCAGCCTGCGGATGAGCATCGGGCTTGCTCCTTCGAGAAATCAGTCGAGAAAGTCGGCATCGTCAAGGTAGATCCCGGACGCTACCCGCCATCGGCCAGGACTTGGAGCACTGTTGTTCGTACTGCCGCGGCGAGGTCGATTCCAAGACCGGCCAAGAGCCGCGCGTCATGGGCCCCGTCCGCCACTGCCTCCTCCAGCCGGGGGGCGTCCACCCCGAGTGGAACCAGCGCAGTGGCTACCCGCCTCGATGCTCGACCTTGAAATCGTGGGCTCCCGTGCGGCGCTCCTTTACCGTGAAGAGACGACATGGCTTGCGTCGAGCCCGCATTCACCGGGTTTGTCGATGCTTGCGATGAACTGCCTGCTTGCTGACCCCCAGGGCGAGCGCGATCTCCTGCCATGACCAGCCGGTGGAGCGGGCGCGCGCCACGTGCGTGCGCTCCAGCTCTTCGACCAGCCTCCGCAGGGCGGCAACGGCGTGCAGACCCTCCAGCGGATCGTCGTCGGTGGCAGTGGCGATCAATGCGGTCGGCGAACTCATGCCGTCAGCCTATGTTGACGAGACCTCGTCGTCAACCCAAGCTGACGGACGGTCTGCGTGTCCGGTGCGTCCGTCCCGGAGCAAGACGTCACAATGAGGCGGCCTGGGAAAGGAAGTGTCATGTCGATCGATCGACGCAATGTGCGCGCCCTCGTTCGGGCCGTCGCCTACGACGTCAAAGGCGCGCGCCTGGGGCGGGTAGCTCAGGTGTTTCTCGACGACCGAACCGACGAGCCTGCCTGGGTGGCCGTCGATGTGACCCGTACGCGCGGGATGCGACTGCTCCCGCTGGCCGGGGCCGGGCTCAAGGGCAAGTACCTGGTCATCCGAGCAGACCGGACCACCGTGCGCTCCGCTCCACGGATCGACCTCGGGGACGGGCAGTTGTCCAGCCAGGAAGAATCCCGGTTGCTCGAGCACTACGGCTTGCTAGCCCTCGGCGGCCTGCAACCCGGCGCTGAAGACCAAGCCGCGGACTACGGCGACCAACGCCCGGCCACATCATGGCCCGACGACACCCACCGCGGAACGGCGTGGGAGCAGCCGCAGCAGCGCGATACGGCTCCTTCGCCGACCACAGCCCCGAGTCCACCGTCACCGCCAGCAACGCCACCCGCGACGGCTGCCGAGGCACGGACCGCAGCAACGGTCCCGGCCGCGGAGCCAGCGCTCAGCCCTACGGTTGCGCCCGAGCCAGGGTCCTCAGCCGCCCGAGTCTGAATGCTGGCGCAGTGCGGCGCCGATCTGCTCGGTTGGGCTCGCTAGTCTTGCCAACCATCGGCGGCACTACCAGAGATGCACCAGTCACCCAGAACGCACCATCCACATAGAGGAGACGCGCGTGAGCGCCTCAGCCGTCACCCTGCGCACAGCCGTGCTGCCGCGGGCATCGGTGGTCACTGACACCCTGCTCGTTGCTGGAGGGGCGATGTTCATCGCCCTGGTCGCGCAGGTGGCGTTCTATCTGCCCTTCACACCGGTGCCGGTGACCGGCTTGACCTTCGGGGTCCTGGTCACCGGTGCCGCGATGGGTCTGGTCCGGGGGCTGCTGGCCACCGTGCTCTACGTCCTGCTCGGGGTCGCCGGTATTCCGGTGTACGCCGACGCCAGCTACGGCATCGATGTCCTGATCGGTGTGACCGGCGGATACCTGGTCGGTTCGGTTCTGGCGGCCGCACTGACCGGCTACCTCGCGGAGAAGGCCTGGGATCGCAAGGTGGTCTCCGCCGTAC
>JACCTM010000014.1 GCA_013812385.1 Geodermatophilaceae bacterium
GCTCGTCGAGCAGTAAGAGAGCTTCCGCGGCCAAGGTGCCACCGGCGAAGTAACCGTGCAGCCGCGCTGGTTGGCCCGGGTGCTGGTCCCGCCCGAGCACCGGCCAGGAGGGCGCGCTGGTGCCCACGGCAGCCAGCACCGACTCCACGGTCTGAGTGAGGTCAAGTTGCCCGGGGCCGAGCAAGGCGAACTGCACTGGCGTGGTGAACCCATCCGTTAACGTCCGGAGACGTTGGGCTACTCGCTCGTCGGGTGGCTTCGAGATCAGGACGATGAGGTCGGTGTCGGGATCGGCATCCAGGGCGGCGAGCGCGAGTTCAGCCCCGAGGCCGCCGACCCGCTCGGAGAGATCTCGACCGCCCAAGCCCAGAAGATGACTCACGCCGACTCCCGCTGTCTCCAGCAGCGAGCTGACCTGCTGGGCACCGGTCCCACTGGCCGCGACGATGCCGACCGGCCCACGGCGTACGACATTGGCGAAGCCCAAGGCGACTCCGCTGACGATGGAGGTGCCGCAGTCGGGTCCCATCACCAGAACACCGGCGTCTCGGCCGGCGCGCTTCAGCGCGATCTCGTCCTCGACGCTGACCCCGTCGGAGAAGATCATGACACTCCGGCCGGCGGCCACTGCGTCGAAGGCCTCGATCGCCGCGTACGGTCCGGGAACGCTGATCAGAGCCAACGCGGCGTCGCTGTCGGCGAGGGCGGCACCGATGGTGGCCGGTCGCAGGACCTCAGCACTGCCGATCCCGGCGGAGGAGGTGCGAGAGGACAGCGCAGCTGTCAGGGCCGCAAGCCCAGCATCGATCCCGTTCTGGTCGTCCGCGCGTACGGCGATCAACAGTTGTGCCGGGACCGCCTGCGGCACAACGAAACCCATGCCTTCGGCGAATTCGAGGTTGAGCGGGGTGGCCATGGCAATCAACGCCGCGCGCACGCCAGCAGTCCCGGCGACCGTGCGGCTAGCCTGCATGAGTGTTACCGAGTCGTAATACTGTCCTTGCCGGCACTCCACATGGTCGAGACCCGAGGTCACCCCCGACTCCGGATAGTGCGACTGGTGAGGTCGACGGCAGCGCTCAAACCCAGGCCCAACGCGATTCCGCTGGTGTGTCCAACGGCGAACAGGCGCTCCAGAGCGCCGTGCAGCCGGCCGGTCCCGGCTAGAGCTTGGATGACCGTTCCCAGTTCACTGTTCACCTGACCTAGCGTTGCATGCCGCAGCAGTGCCAGCGACAGGTCAGTGGTGCGCCCAGGTGCGAGCGCCAGAATTCCAGCGCCGATTCGCCCGGCCTGCGGATGGCCCAACAAGGTGAGCCCGGCCAGCATCCCGCACAACAGGTCGTCTCCGGCCGGCGTCAGGCCTGGGCCAAGTCCGATCATGCGCTGGCTGGCCCGTAGGGCCGCCGTGACGTCGTTGCGGCGCAAGGCAGCCCGCAGCGCCCCAAGTTGTCCGCACAGCTCGACAGGTACGTCCCGAACTGGACCGTGCAGACGTTCACTGACCGCAGCCCGAAGTTCGCGCATTCCCTCCGGCAGGAGGGCCGGTGCGATCGCGGGCAGCCGCGGCCGCGGGTCCCACCAACCCGAGGCACGCACAGTCAACTGACCGACGGTGATCCGCCCTTCGCCGACGAAGGCGTCAAGTGCGCCATGACTGCTGATCAGCGGCCGGTGTGTTGCGGGCCGATGAAGAATCGCGCCGAGCGGTAGGCGGCTGGCGTCGTTGGTCAGGATTGCAATGACGCCCGACTGCCGGCGGAGGGAGGAGTCGGCGTTGTGGCGGTCCGGGTAAAGCAGTGGTTCGGCACGCAAGTAGATCGCGGTCGGAAAGATCGAGATCACCGACGCAGGGCGCAGCGGGCCGCGGAGCAGATCAGCAATCCCGGTGCTGGCCAAGGCAGGAGCCGCTGCCAGCTGCGCGGTCGAAGCGTCACGCAATGCTGTCCGTGTCGCTGCCGAGTCGAATGCTAGGGCGCTACTCATTGAACGCGAAACTAGTCTCCCATGATCGACAGGCGTATGGTCAAAACTGCCAAGATCTCACCGATTGGTGGTGCAACAGTGCTAGTTCATCAGGCTAGACATGCAGCTAGTAGCGAGCTGTCCACGCCCAGTGATCATCAGGGCTGGAGTGCGGTCTCTGGGATCTCCGTAGCCGAGGTGTTGGAGCTGTCCAGCTTGCGGACCGCACGGCTGGTTGCCGGAGCTTCCGGTCTGCATCGGATGGTCCGTCGGCTCAACGTCATGGAGGTTCCCGACGTCCTGCCCTGGGTCAAGGCTGATGAACTGATCCTGACCACCGGATATCCACTGCGGCAGAGTCCGACGAGTCTGACCGGCCTGGTCGGTGATCTCGACGACAGGGGACTGGCTGCTTTCGCCATCAAGCTGGCTCGCTACATCGATGAGCTTCCCGCGCAGATGCTCGCCGATGCCGACCGGCGCGGCTTTCCGGTCATCCTGCTGCCCGACGACGTCGGCTTCGACGACATCCTGAACCAGGTTCTCACCGAGATCCTGAACAAGCAGGCGGCGGCGTTGGCCCACTCCGACGAGGTACATCGCGCCATCATCGCCACGGTCCTGGCCGGTGGTGGTCTGGACGAGGTCACCGCCAAGGCGGCGACGTTGCTCTCCCGAGCTGACGTGGTCGCGATCGGTAGCGAGGGCGCGATCCTGGCCAGCACCAGTCCGGACAGCGAGCGGATGGCGCACTTGGCTGAACTGGTGAAGGCTCAGCCTCCGTCCCGCAGCGTCGTGCAGTTGGGCGGCGGTGCGACGGCGGTGGTGGTCCGTATCACGGCCGGAGATTTCGACCACGGCTGGCTGCTGGCTGCGCGGCCGGACGCGATGCATGCCAACGACACAGTGACGATCCTCGAGCGGGCAGCCGCGGTCGCGGCCTTGACCATCACCCAGAAACTTGCGGTAACCGCGGTCGAAACGCGTTATCAGAGCGACCTCGTTCGAGATCTCGTCGAGGGCCGACTCGACGACTTGGAAAGGATGCTGGATCAAGCCAGGTGGTTCGGCTGGAATGTGCAGGCCGCGATGGTGCTGACCGTGACGACCGTACAAGCGGTTCCGGACCAGTCACCTCGAAGCCGCCGCGATGATCTGGAACGTTTCGCGGCGGCCTGGCGGGCAGCGCTGGAGGGCCGCATCACAGGTGCGGCCGTAGTGGTCGTCTCCGACCAGGTGCTCACCCTGCTGCCCGTGGGCCAGACAGAGGAGGAACTGCCGATAGGAGTCGGGATCGGGCGCTCGCCCGTCACGGCGGCTGCCGACCTGCTCGCGATCGTCGGAGCACGGGTTCACGTCGACCGGCACGGTGCTCCGCCGCCGGCCAGTACCGGAATCAGCCGAGCCGTCGCCTCGCTGTCGGAGTTGCCGGCCGCGTACTCCCAGGCCCGTCGCGCCGCGCAGGTCGGCCTGCAGAGGCAGATTCCAGGCGCGGTGACCTCGTTCGACTCCCTGGGGGTGTTGCGGCTGTTGTCTCTCATTCCGGATTCCGGGGAGCTGCGGTCCTACCTCACCGAGGTACTCGGGCCCTTGGTGCCCGGCGCAAGCTCCGAACACAGCGACCTGCTCGAGACCCTGCGCGTCCTGCTCGAGGCAAACCTCAACGTGGCAGAGGCGGCCCGCTGCCTGCATTTCCACTACAACACGCTGCGCTACCGGATCGGCAAGCTCGAACGGCTACTGGGGCCGTTCATGACCGACTCGTCGGTACGGCTGAATGTCCAGTTGGCGCTGAATCTCGTCGACGTACTCGGACCCAGCTGACTCCGTATCGGATCGGCTCGTCGCCCAGTGCCCTTCACAAGCGACGGTTGGAGCGGCACACTGCCCGATGATCGACACCCTCGATGACTTCCTCGCAGGGTGATCTCGTTGCAGGAGGCCCGGATGGCGTTCAGTTGGAAGCTCCACGGCGACGGGAAGACCCCGCCCATCGGGGAGGCGGTGGCCCCGGATGAACGCTTGACCTGGGGCCGTACCACCGGGATCGGCGCTCAGCATGTCGTGGCGATGTTCGGGGCGACCTTTGTCTTCCCGCTCATCATGGGCCTGGACCCCAACCTCGCGATCATGATGAGCGGGATCGCGACGATCATCTTTCTGCTCATCGTGCAGGGAAAGGTGCCGAGTTACCTGGGCACCAGCGCGTCATTCGTCGGTGGGGTCATCGCGATCCGAGCCGGCGGCGGGGACAGCGGCGATGTGGTCGGCTCGATCCTGATCGCCGGGGTCGTGCTGGCCATCGTGGGCCTGATCATCCACTTCGCCGGGGCCAGAGTGCTCAACAAGGTCTTGCCGCCCGCAGTGACCGGCGCGGTGGTCATGCTTATCGGATTCAACCTCGCACCGGTAGTCGCCGACATCTACTGGCCACAAGACCAGTGGGTCGCGCTGGCCACCATGACCTTCGTCATCGTGGCTGCCCTTTCACTGCGCGGCTTCCTGGCCCGCATCTCCATCCTGCTCGGGCTCGTCTTCGGCTTCGTACTGTCGTGGATCCTCGACCAGACCGTAGGAGAGATCACCTCGTTCATGCCCGCAACGGGCGAGGTTGGGCCACACATGCGCACCAACTTCTCAGCCGTCGGTGACGCGGCCTGGTTCGGCCTGCCCGAGTTGACGGCCCCGAGCTTCTCGATCAACTTCAGCCTGCTCGTGCTCCCCGCGGTGATCGCCCTGGTCGCCGAGAACGCTGGTCACGTCAAGGCTGTCGCAGAGATGACCAAGCGCGACCTGGACCCGGTAATGGGTCGGGCCATCTTCGCTGACGGCGTTGGCACCGTGGTCGCCTCCTCGGTGGGCGGATCGCCGACAACGACCTACGCCGAGAACATCGGAGTCATGGCAGCCACCCGGGTCTACTCGACGGCGGCCTATTACATCGCTGCAGTGGTAGCCATCCTGTTCGGCTTGATTCCCAAGTTCGGTGCTCTGATCGCTGCCACTCCGGGTGGCGTGCTCGGGGGGATCACCGTGGTCCTGTACGGGATGATCGGCCTGCTGGGAGCCAAGATCTGGAAGGAGAACCGGGTCGACTTTGCGAACCCGATCAACCTCGTCCCGCTGGCCGCCGGCATCATCATTGCCATCGGCAACGTCACACTTGTCTTCACCGACACGTTCAGCCTCAGCGGGATCGCGCTGGGCACCATCGTGGCCGTCGTCGGCTGGCACCTTGCTCGGGTCGTGGCTCCGGCCGAACTCCAGGAGGCCCTGACCCGCGAGGGCAGGCCTGCTGGAGAGGACGATGTGGTGCGGAACGGCCGGGGCGACAGACGCAGCGGATCGCGCGACGACGCGCCCACCCGTGCAGCGTCCAAGACCGCGACCGACAAGAGGACAGATACCGCCAGGGCCGGGGCCGGCAGCTCTCGCTCAGGACCGGCGGGCAATGCCGGATCACGACCGACCAAGGCAGTCCGGAAGAAGCGGTGACGTAGTCGTCGCCGACGAGTGGGTGGTGCTGCTCGACGAGCAGCGCCGTCCGATCGGCTCGCAGCTCAAGTCCGAGGTGCACCATGCCGGCACGCCATTGCATCTGGCCTTCTCCGTGCACCTCTTCGACGAGGACGACAACACGCTGTTGACCCGCCGCGCCGTGACCAAGCGGACCTGGCCGGGCGTCTGGTCGAATGCCTGTTGTGGGCATCCGGCACCAGGGGAAGACATGCACGGTGCGGTGCGTCGTCGCCTGGCCAGCGAGTTGGGCCTGGTCCCGGACTCTGTGGCGGCGGCCCTTCCCGATTTCGCCTATCGCGCAGCGGATGCCGGCGGGGTGGTCGAGAACGAGGTATGTCCGGTGTTCACAGCTCGGGCGGCCGGTCGTCGGCCGGTGCCAGTTACCGATCCCGACGAAGTGGTCGACTGGATGTGGCTGCCCCGCTCCGAGGCGACTTCCCTGGCCCGTCAACACCCTCGGCTGCTCAGCCCCTGGTCGGTCCTCCAGTTCGCCCAACTCGAGGAGCAAAGATCCTGACAACCACGAGGGCCCAGCACGTCTCCAGAGTTTCCTTTGCTGGCAGGCTGAGGATCCGATGAAACCGCCACCTTTCGGCTATGCCGCGCCGAGCAGCCTGGAGGAGGCGCTGGCGGTGCTTGCCGAGCTGGGACATGACGCGAAGGTGCTGGCCGGTGGACAGAGCTTGATCCCGTTGCTGTCCATGCGGCTGACCGCTCCGCACACGCTCGTGGACATCAATCGGATACCCGGCTTGGCCGACATCTCGGTAACCGCGGACGGGTCGGTCGTCGTCGGGGCCCTGGTACGGCACGCCGAACTGCTCGCCGACGAGTCGGCCCGCTCGGCACATCCACTGCTGCGCCGGGCGACCGGCCAGGTGGCCCATCCGGCGATCCGCAACCGCGGCACCACCTGCGGTTCGGTGGCGCACGCCGATCCATCGGGTGAGATGACGGCGATTCTCGCGATCACCGGTGGAAGCGTCCAGGTCGCCTCCGCCGGAGGCGGTCATCGGGACGTCAGCGCTGCGGACTTCTTCCTGGGCCCGCTGGAGAGCTCCCTGCGCCCGGACGAGCTGGCGCTGTCGGTGCGCTTCGGTGCACCGGGGGAACGGACGGGCAGCGCGTTCCTCGAGCTGTCCCGGCGTCGAGGGGACTACGCGATGTGCGGGGCAGCCGTGCTGGTCACCCTCGACGAGGATGCCGCAGTGAGCGACGTACGAGCTGCCTATCTTTCGGTCGGACCCGTGCCGGAGGTGCATGACCTCTCCGCGGCTGTTGCCGGCCAGCCGTACGCCTCGGCGGACTGGGTCGCCGCCGGAGCCCTGGCTGCCTCGCTGGTCGAGCCCGAGGGCGACCTGCACGCCAGCGCGGACTACCGCCGCCGGCTCGTCGCCGTACTCACCGAACGTGCGCTTCCCCGGGCAGCTGCCGACGCCGTCGCACGGACCCAGCGGGCCGCGTCATGTCACTGACCGAGGAGCAGTTCACGGTCAGCCTCTCGGTCAACGGCACGACCAGGCCGGTCACCGTCCCGGCTCGCCGCCTGCTCTCCGACGCCATCCGTCACGATCTGGAGCTCACCGGCACCCACGTCGGTTGCGAACACGGGGTCTGCGGAGCGTGCACCGTCCTCCTGGACGGCGCGCCGGTACGCAGTTGTCTGATGTTCGCCGTGCAAGCCGAGGGACACGAGATCACCACGGTCGAAGGTCTTGCCGACGCGGACGGTCGATTGCATCCGGTCCAGGAGGCGTTCCGGGACTGTCATGGACTGCAGTGCGGGTTCTGTACCCCCGGCTTCCTCACCACGATCGCCGCTGCCCTGGAGGAGTACGAGCCGGGCGCTAGGATCAGCGAAGAGGAAGCGCGAGAGATCGTGGGCGGCAATCTCTGTCGCTGCACCGGCTACCAGAACATCGTCAAGGCCGTCGGGCGGGCTCAGGAGATACGCACGGAGCGCGCCGCCCACACGACCGACGACGCCGCCACGCCGGCCGACCGATGACCACCAAGCTGTTCGGCGAGCCGATCGTTCGTCGCGAGGACGCCCGGCTGATC
This sequence comes from Geodermatophilaceae bacterium, assembly GCA_013812385.1. Lineage (GTDB taxonomy): Bacteria > Actinomycetota > Actinomycetes > Mycobacteriales > Geodermatophilaceae > JACCQS01. The sequence goes on from JACCTM010000014.1 coordinate 7,546, forward strand.
GTCGGCCGCGGTCGCTACCTCGACGACATCGGCCATTTCGCGCTCGGAGTGGCCTTTGTCCGCAGCCCACATGCCAATGCTCGGATCATCGACATCGATGTCTCTGGCGCCGTCGATATCGACGGCGTGCACGCGATCTACACCTACGAGGACCTCGACGGGCCGATGGCGCAGCCACTTCCGGTCCTCATCCCGCACCCTGATCTGACCGCGCCCCGGACCGGGTACGCCTTGGCCAACGGATCGGTCAGTCACGTCGGCGAAGCGATCGTCATGGTCGTCGCCGATGACAGATACCTCGCCGAGGACGCCGCAGAACGGATCACCGTCGAGTACGAGTTCCGCACTCCAGTGGTCGGAGTCGAGGCCGCAGAGCGAGCCGATCAAGCTGTGCACGAAGACATTCCGGACAATGTGGCGGCCCGGCTGGTGCAGGAGTTCGGCAATGTAGGGGCGGCGCTGCGCGACGCGCCGCACACGGTGAGCTTCAGCCAGTCAATCGAACGCAGCGCCAGTATGCCGTTGGAGGGCAAGGGAGTTCACGCCCGATGGGACGCTGTGGACGAGTCGCTGCGGGTCTACAGCTCCACCCAGACGTCCACTTCGGTACGCGCCGCGATCGCCACCAAGCTAGACCTGTCCCTGGACCGGGTTGAGGTCATCGCCCCGGATGTGGGCGGAGGCTTCGGGGTCAAGATCGTGCACCCCTGGCCGGAGGAATTGCTTGTCCCGTGGGCTGCGATCCGGTTGGGACGGGAGGTCAAATGGGCCGAGGACCGACGCGAACACTTCATCTCCTCAGCGCACGAGCGAGGTCAGCTGCAGCGAATCACGGCCGGGTACGACGACGAGGGTCGCCTCCTGGCCCTGGATGCGCACATCCTTCACGACCACGGGGCCTACACCCCGTACGGGATTGTCGTGCCGATCATCACCAGTACCCAGCTGCTGGGGCCCTACCGGCTGGCGAACTACCGCTGCCAGGTCGACTCGATGTACACGAACACGGTCATCGTCACGCCCTATCGCGGGGCAGGCAGACCGCAGGGCTGTTTCGCCATGGAACGGACCATGGACCGGATCGCCGACGAACTCGGACTGGACCGGGCGAAGGTGCGCGAGATCAATCTGATCCGGGCTGACGAGTTCCCTTGGGACCACCACCTGATGTTCCAGGACGGCCGCCCGCTGATCTACGACTCGGGCGACTACCCGTCGATGCTGACCAAGCTTCGAGAGCTGGTGGGCTGGGAGGACTTCGAGGCACGCCGAGCGGCTGCTGCAGCGCGAGGCCGGCGGCTCGGCATCGGCATGGCGCTCTATGTCGAGGGCACCGGCGTCGGTCCGTACGAGGGCGGGCACGTCCAGGTGCTGCCGTCGGGCAAGGTGCTCGTCTCCACCGGTCTGACCAGTCAGGGCCAGGGCCACGAAACGGCATTTGCGCAGATCGTCGCCCAGGAACTCGGCGTCCCGATCGAAGACATCGAGGTCCATACCGGGGACACCCGACGGTTCGCCTACGCGGTGGGCACCTTCGCCTCGCGGGCCGCGG
>JACCTM010000017.1 GCA_013812385.1 Geodermatophilaceae bacterium
ACCCGCGCGACCTCCTCGATGACGATGCAGGTCGAGATGGCATCTGCACCCGCGCCGCCGTACTGCTCCGGCAGATGTACGGCATGGAAGCCCGACCGGGTCAGTGCCTGATTCGCCTCGTCCGGAAAACGGCTGTGCTCGTCCACATCTGCGGCATAGGGAGCGATCTGTCCTTCGGCGATGGCCCGCACGGCCTGCCTGACCATCGCTTGCTCATCGCTGAGCTGATAGACGCTGGGGGTCGAGGTCATCGTCATCATTCGAGGCTAGCTCAGCCACGTTCCGGGCGCTGCTCGGTGTATCGCTGTCGAAGCCTTTCATCCTTGTCCCGCACCGTCTCTGCGAGTTCTCCTGCCGCCACGTCCAGTGCTTCACCGAGGTCGGGGTCGGAAAGAGCGAGGATCCGTACGGCCAGCAGACCGGCGTTGCGGGCTGCGCCGATGCCGACCGTGGCGACCGGCACACCGGCCGGCATCTGGACGATGGACAGCAGCGAGTCCAAGCCGTCGAGCCGGCCCAGCGAGACCGGAACGCCGATCACCGGCAGCGTGGTGGCCGAGGCGACCATCCCGGGCAGATGGGCCGCTCCCCCGGCCCCGGCGATGATCGCCCGCAGACCACGCCCTGCCGCGTTGGCGGCGTAGTCCAGCATGTCCCGCGGCGTCCGGTGGGCGGAGATGACGCGCACCTCGTGCGCGACGCCGTACTCGTTCAGCGCATCGGCAGCCGCGCTCATCACGCTCCAGTCGGAGTCGCTGCCCATGATCACGCCAACCAGGATCTGCTCGTCGCCATGTCCGGCCGAGTCGTTCACGGGTGCCCTCCCTGATGCAGATACGAGACTGCGGCCTGCGCCCGGGCGCGTACCTCGGCGAGGTCGGAACCCAGAGCGGTGACGTGCCCGAGCTTGCGACCGGGCCGGGACGATTTGCCGTATAGGTGCAGCTTCACATCCGGCCACTGGGCCATCGCGTGGTGCGCGCGTTCGTCGATGCCCATCCCGCCGTCCGGGCCGCCGAGGAGGTTGGCCATGACCACCCAGGGCGCGGTCATCGTGGTCGTGCCCAAGGGATAGTCGAGCACCGCGCGGAGGTGCTGCTCGAACTGACTGGTTCGAGAACCCTCGATCGTCCAGTGACCGCTGTTGTGTGGGCGCATGGCCAACTCGTTGACCAACAATCCGTGGCCGGTCTCGAACAGTTCGACGGCCATCACCCCGACGACGCCCAGCTCAGCGGCCAGCCGCACTGCGAGCGTGGCCGCCACTCCGGCCACCTCCTCGGAGAGTTCTGGAGCGGGCGCGATCACCTCGACGCAGATCCCGTCCCGTTGGACGGTCTGCACGATCGGCCAGACCGACACTTGACCGTAGGGCGAGCGGGCCACCAGCACGGCCAGTTCGCGCAGGATGGGCACCCGCTGTTCGACGATGTACGCCCGGTCCCCGTCGAGCACATGGGAGGCCGCCGCCGACTCGGAGAGAAACCACACTCCTCTTCCGTCGTAGCCGCCGCGGGCCACCTTGAGCACCACCGGCCAACCGTGCTGTGCACCGAACGCCACGAGGTGATCCACAGTGGACACCCTGCTCCAGGACGGGCCGGGAATCCCAGCCTGGACCAACGCCTCTCGGAGCACCGCCTTGTCCTGCGCATGCACGAGTGCATCGGCGCCCGGATAGACCGCGTGCCCGGCTTCTGCCAGGGACCGGATGAGTTCGGTCGGGACGTGCTCATGGTCGAAGGTCAACACGTCACACCCGGCGGCGAAGGCGAGCAGATCCTCGTACGAGGTGTGCGTACCGATCACGACATCGGCGGCCACCAGCGCGGCACCGTCCTGCGGCGACTCGGCCAGTACGCGCAGGGACTGGCCCAGGGGGATCGCCGCCTGATGAGTCATGCGCGCGAGCTGGCCGGCACCGACCATGCCGACGACCGGCAGGCCGGTTCGCGGATCCACGCGGTCAGGTTAGTCACGCCGTCAGCGAGCGGGCCTGGAGCGACTCGATCGCGACACGGTCGATCCTGCGGCGCGCACGATCACGAGGCTGCCTATCAGGCGCTGGTCGATGTTCTTCGAGGCGCCACCCGAACCGTCGGTCCCCAGGCGTTTTGCAGAGTTCTGGTCAGTCGGGCTCTGAGGGTGGCTCGTCCTGTCCTGATGCCTCGGCGTGGAGAGCGTCGGCTTTGGTCTGGTGAACGGTCTCATCGGCGTGGTCAGGGGGCCCGTAAACCGTGTAGAGCCGCAGCAGCCCGTCCCCGGTATTGACGAAGTTGTGCGGCGTCCCGGCGGGCACGATCACCATGTCTCCGGCTGCGACATCTCGGGTCTGCCCGGCGACCTCGGCGCGGGCGGTCCCCTCGACGAACACCAGGACCTGGTCGTTGTGTTCGTGTACCTCGGCTCCAATGTCCTCGCCAGCCTGCAAAGTCATCACGACCACCTGGGTGTGCGCGCCGGTGTGCAGCACTGTTCTGAACGCGTCGTTGTTCTCGGCTTCTCGAGCAATGTCCACGGCAAACATGGTCTGAGCATGCACCCATCCGGCCTCGTCGCGGGCCTTGTGCCACGGTGTCGCTGTGTCCTCCCCACTCGAGCCGGAAATCTATTTCGAAGACCTCCCGCCCGGCCAGGTCTTCGAGCTCGGAACGCTTGTTGTCGACGAGGCCGAGATGGTTGCCTTCGCGGAACGTTTCGACCCGCAGTGGTACCACGTGGACCGAACGCGCGCCGAGGCGTCGACCTGGGGCCGCCTCATCGCCAGCGGCTTCTTCACCGTCAGCGCCCTCATGCGGATGTACGTCGACGCAGTCCTGGTCCGGGCAGCCGCCGACACCTCACCGGGAATGGAGAACCTGCGCTGGTTCGCGCCGGTGTACGCCGGCGACGAACTGAGCGCCTCGCTCACGGTGACCGATGCCCAACCGTCCACCCGCTCGGGCGAACTGGGAACGGTTTTCCTGCAATGGCAGATGCATCGAGGGCCACAGCTGGTGCTGCAGATGAACGGCCGTGGCTGGTTCGTCCGGCGCAACCCGCTGGCAACGCCAACGCCGCCGCCTGCGCCGCCACCACTCCCGCCGCTCGGGCCGCCGACGGCCGAGCACACCGGCTAATGCAGCCGCGCGGCCTGCAAGGCGAGGTAGCGCTGCTCGGGCAGGCTCGCGGTTCCGCGGGCTGCCCGTAGGTAGGACTCTCGGGCGGCGCCTGGTTCCCCGGCGAGTTCGAGCAGGTATGCCCGTACGGCATCCAGGCGGTGGTTGTAGGCCATTCGGTCGTCACCGTCCAGCGTCCCCAGCAGGGCGAGTCCGGCACGTGGCCCGTCGACCATGGCGAGCGCCACGGCACGGTTGAGCGTCACTATCGGGCCCGGCGAGACACGTTCGAGTACCTCGTAGAGCGCCAGAATCTGCGACCAGTCCGTTTCGGCGTTGCTGGGTGCCTCGTCGTGCACCGCGGCAATCGCCGCCTGGAGCTGATAGGAGCCGACGCGTGCGGCGCCGAGCGTCCGGGTGATCAGGGCGATGCCCTCATCGATCTGGGTCCTGTTCCACAGTTCGCGGCGTTGATCGGCGAGTGGGACCAGAGATCCGTCAGCGTCGGTGCGCGCGGCTCGGCGGGCGTCGGTCAACAACAGGAGGGCGAGCAGTCCGGCCGCCTCGGCATCCTGGGGCACCAGCTGGTGAAGCAGGCGAGCCAGCCGGACTGCTTCGGTGGTCAGCTCGCCCCGGTGCACAGTGGTTCCCGAGCTTGCTGTGTAGCCCCCTCGTTGAAGAGCAGGTACAGCACATGCAGCACGACGCAGAGCCGGTCGGCGCGCTCGGTCTCGGGCGGCAACGCGAAGGTGAGACCCGCGGCTTTGATGCTCTGCTTGGCCCGGCTGATCCGCTGGGCCATGGTTGCCTCGGGGACCAGAAAGGCTCGGGCGATCTCCGCTGTCGTCAATCCGCTGACCGCGCGCAGGGTCAGGGCGAGTTGGGACGGGACGGTCAACGACGGATGGCAGCACAGGAACAGCAGCCGAAGTGTGTCGTCCTGGTCCGAGGGTTCCGCCGGAGTCAGCGGTTCGAGCGCGGCGGCTGCCTCCTCCCGACGCTGGCGGGCGCTCTCGCTACGCCAGAGGTCGACCAGCCGTCGGGAGGCGACGGTCACCAGCCAGGAGCGCGGATCCTCCGGTAGGCCCTGCTCGGGCCACTGCCGCGCCGCGGCGAGCAGAGCCTCCTGTAGGGCGTCCTCGCAGGCGTCGAACTGACCATGCCGTCGGACCAGCCGGCCGAGGACCTGCGGCGCGAGGTCGCGCAGCAGGTCCTCGATACGGGCGTCGCTCGTCACACTTCAGGCGGTGCGTCCATGACCTGTCGAACCTCGATCGGTCCGTGCGTGAATGCCACGACTCGCGAAGCGATCTCGACCGCGCGCTCCTGGCTCTCGACGTCGACGATCCAGTAGCCGATGACCGACTCCTTCGACTCGGCAAATGGGCCGTCAGTCACCAAGGTGATGCCGTTCTGGAAGGTCACGGACTTCGCCTGGGACCCATCGGCCAGTCCCTCCGAGGATACGAGTTCGCCGGCCTCTCGTAGGTCGCTGTCGAGTTGATGCATGAACTCGAACATCTCCAGAATCCATTCCCGCGGCTGGGTCTCCATCATCCCCGCCGAGCTTCCGAACATCATGATCATGTACTTCACTTCGCACTCCCTCGATTCGGCACCCCGGCTGGGGCGCTCAGCACTGAGTCGGAGCCCTCCGGTGGTTCTCGACATCCGCTCGGAGAAGGGCCGTCAGCCGGCCAGCAAACGGTCGGCGGGCGCGGCCGGGACGTCGGATTGGTCCACGGTCGAGCCGTGCGAGCTGGTGTGGATCTCCAGCTGCATGGGGACCCGGCTGCGCAGTTCCTCGACGTGGCTGACGATGCCGACGACACGACCACCCTGGCGAAGTTCATCGAGCACGGTCATGACGGCGTCAAGGGACGCCGGGTCCAGGCTGCCGAAGCCCTCGTCCACGAACAAGGTGTCGAGGGCGATCCCGCCGGACTCAGCGGTGACCACGTCGGCCAGGCCAAGAGCCAGTGCCAGCGAAGCCATGAAACTCTCGCCACCGGACAGGGTCTTGGTCGGGCGCTGGGTCCCGGTATGGCTGTCGAGAATGTCCACACTCAGCCCACTGCGCCGGTTCCCCCCGCGCAGATCGTCGGAGTGCACGAACCCGAACCGGCCGCCCGACATCTGACGCAACCGGGCAGTCGCGGCAGCGGCGACCTGCTCCAAGCGCGCCGCCAGGACGTAGGAGCGCAGCCGCATCTTCCTGACGTTGGCTCCACCGCCGGTTACCAGGGCGGCCAGAGCGGCGGATTCGACGCTGGCTTGGAGCAGTGGGGCGCACTCGGCCAGTGCCTGATCGAGCAGCACCTGGAGTTCATCCAACTGGCCTCCGATCCCGCGGGCACGGCTGAGTGCGGCCACCGCAGAATCCCGAGCCAGGACGGCTGCCCCGTGTTCGCGGTCGAGACGGGCTCGTACCTCTGCTACCTGGTCAGCGAGATCACAGACCACTTCAGTGAGCGGTGCCGAGGTCATCGGCCGCTGACCGGACACACCGACCGGCGCCGCCGTCAATCGGCCCGGAGGCAGTTCGGTCAGCTCGACACATGCAGCGTCAGCCTCTTCAGCAGCCGAAGTCAGCTCGGCGGACACACCGGTCTGGCTGTCCTCGTGCTCGCGGATCGTCTCGATCAGATCCGCACGCGACCTCTCGTCCAGGAGAGCAGCCACGGCCGCTTCGGAGGAGCGCAAGCCATGGCGCTGCACCCGGTCCGCGACTTCTCCGCGGCTGTGCAGTGCCACAGCTTCCGCGCCTGCGTGTACCGACGCTGCCTGCTCGACAGCCTCGGCCGCGTCCGCCAGGGCGCTCAGCCGGACCCGTCGTGCGGTCAGGGAGGCGTCCTCACCCCGAGCCTTGTCCAAGCGCTGGTGACCAGAACCGACCCGGGCTGTGAGCTCCTTGGCCGTCGTTCGGTCCTCGGCCTGCGCTTCGGTCAGCCGTCCTAGCTGAGCAGTCACGTCCTCTCGTCCAGCGACCAGGTCCACGTACTCGCGGACCAGTTCAGGTAACAGCTGCGTCGCGGCCTTTGCCGCAGCGTCGGCCGTCACCGCCGCCGAGAGCTCTTTGCGTACGGCAGCCAGCGTGGCTCCCGAGGTGACTGAGCAGCATGCGTCGTACTCACGGCGCAGTTCGAGAACCCTGGCAGCTACGCGCGCGCTCTCCTGTTCCAGCCTGTCGAGGCGATCGGCTGCGGCGTGCTCGTCCTGCGCGGTGACTGCGGCGTCGGCCGGCTGCGCGGGCGAGGGGTGCTCGAGTGACCCGCATACCGGACAGTCCCGACCATCGGAGAGTTGACCGGCCAGTTCGGCGGCGATCCCGGCCAGCCGGTTCTCTCGCAGTGAGAGCCACCGGTCCTTGGCGCCCAGGGCTTCGCGTTGGCCGGCTAGGTGCTCGGCCTCAGCGGTACCCAGCAGCTCGGCGAGCGCCGCGGCGCGGGCTGCTGCCTCGACCCGTGCCTGTGCGGCGGTCAACGTGGCCGCGGCATGTTCCACCCCGGCTGCTGCCAGCCGGGTGGCGTCACGTCGAGCCTCGAGGTCGGCCAAGGCAGTTGGCAACCGGTCGCTGAGCGCACGGAGATCAGCCAACGACGCCTGTCGGCTGACCTGCCGCTCGCGAACCACCGCCAGCATCGACTCGTCTGCCGTGACGGTGGCCCACTCGGACTCGAGGTGCTCGAGCCGGGCGGCCTCGTCCCGCAGAACCCTGTTCCAGCGCCGCAGTTCGGATCCGGCTGAGCCGCTCCCCGAGATGGTGCGCAACTCGAGTTGATCAGATCCCCTAGCCGCCGATCGCAGCCGGACCGGGCACTGTGCTGCGACATCCAGGCGGATCAGATTCGAATGGACGTTGGTGAGATCCACCGCTGCGTCGTCGGTCCGTTTCCAATTGGCTGAATCGACGTCCAGGAACGGCCGAAGGGGTTCGGCGGCCAGCGCAGCCGAGAGCTCCGTCCGCTGGTCGGCCACCTGCTCGGAGCGTGCCGCGAGGAAGTCTCGTTGCCGGCAGAGCGCGAGCAGCCGCTGTATTGCGCGCAGTGCCCGCCGAGCCCGGTCACGTCCGCCTTCAGCAGCGGCGAGCCGCTTCCTGGTCGTCTCGTCCTCGGCGGCCGCGGCGATCAACTGAGCGATCGCTGCAGCGCGTTGGCCGGACAGGTAAGCCCTGATGTCGTCGGGATCCTCGGACTCCGGTCTGGGTGGCATCCGGGCACCGCGCCCGGTGGCCGGCAGTCCGCGGGCGACCTGTTCAACCCTATGCAGCAGCCGGTCCACCGTGTCCTGGGCCTGGGTCAGCGTCGCTCGCGTGGCCCGCGCGTGCTCGGTCAGCCAGTCCTCGACAGCGGTGAAGCGGCGGGCGTCGAACAGCGTTTCCAGAACCTTGGCTCGCTGATCGGGCTCTGCCCGGAGGAACTCGGCGAACTCGCCCTGGGGAAGCAGGACGACCTGCCAGAACTGCTCCGGGCTGAGCCCGACCTGAGCCTGGAGAAAGTCACCGCCCTCGTCCAACCGGGTACTGACCGGCTCCCAGGCTCCGGCCACCGCACGCTGGACGTGCAAGAGCGCTTGATCTCTGGTCGTGCCCCCGCCCCGTGCCTTCGGCCGAACCTGTTCGGGGCGACGAGTGATCCGTA
>JACCTM010000031.1 GCA_013812385.1 Geodermatophilaceae bacterium
CATCGGCATAGGCCTGCAACGCCGCTCGAGCATCGTCGGACAGTGCCTTCGGTACGGCGACCTCGACGGTGACCATGAGATCGCCGGTCTGCTTCGCCGACAGAACGCCTTTGCCCTTGATCCGGAACGTCTGGCCAGAGGCTGTGCCGGCCGGCACTTTCAGGGTGACCGCACCGTCCAGGGTGGGCACCCGCACGGTCGTGCCGAGCGCGGCCTCGGTGTAGGAGATCGGCACGGTGAGAGCGAGGTTGTTGCCCGACCGGGTGAACAGGTCGTGGCCGCCGACGTGGACGACTACAAAGAGGTCGCCTGCCGGCGCACCGCGTTGACCCGGAGAACCCTTGCCGGCGATCCTGATCCGCTGGCCGGCTTTGACCCCGGCCGGGATCCGGACGGTGATCGTCCGGGTCTGGCTGGTCACCCCGCTGCCCCGGCATTCCGGGCAGGGGTCGTCGACGACGGTCCCACTGCCCCGGCAGTCACGGCAGGGCTCGGAAAAGGCAAAGGATCCCTGGTTGCGTGTGGTCACCCCGGCGCCGTGACAGGTTGGACAGGTCTTCGGTGCGGTTCCCGGCTTCGCTCCGGTGCCCGAACAGTTGCGACAGGTGCCTGGGCTCTGCATGCGCAGCGGAACCGTGACACCACGCACCGCTTCCTCGAAGGACAGCGTGGCTTCGGTTTCCACGTCGCGGCCCCGAGCCGGCCGGGTTCGGGTCTGAGTGGCGCCTCCCGTGCCGGCTCCGAACAGGCCGCCGAACAGATCACCCAGCCCGCCGGCACCGCGTGCGCCACCCGCCGCCGCACCTCCGAAGAGGTCGTTGATGTCAAAGGTCTGCCCGCCCGGGCCGCCGGCACCCGCGCCGAAGCCGCCCGGGCGGAAGCCGCCGGACCCGAACAGCCGGCGAGCCTCGTCGTACTCTGCGCGCCGCTTCGCGTCGGAGAGAATGTCGTAGGCCTCGGAGACCTCTTTGAACTTCGCCTCTGCCGCAGCGTTGTTCGGGTTCTTGTCCGGGTGCAGATCCCGCGCCAGCGCGCGGTAGGCCTTCTTGATCTCCGGCGAGCTGGCGTCCTTGGCGACGCCCAGCGATGCGTAGTAGTCCTTCTCGATGAAGTCCTTGGTGCTCATGTCCGGGCGCCCCCTTCCTTACTCGCTCGCTTCGTTGTCCACAGTGGATTCATCGGTCGGGTGGTCGATCGCCTCGATCGGCCGGGCCGGCGTCGGGCCGGTCGGCGCAGCCGGATCGGCCACGCCCACCATCGCCGCTCGCAGCACCCGATCGCCGCGGCGGTACCCGCGGCGCATGATGTGGGTGCAGGTCGGGTCGCTGACCTCCGCGCTTTCGGTGTGCAGCACCGCCTCGTGCACGCCCGGGTCGAACGGATCACCGACCGCACCAAAAGCCTGCACGCCAGCGCGGTCGAGCACCGTGCCGAGTTGATCCGCGGTGCTTTTGAACGCCCCGGTCAGATCGCCGTGGTCGCGAGCCCGGTCGATGTCGTCCAGCACCGGCAGTAGGTCCAGAACCATCCGCTCCTGGGCCAGTTCGCCGATCAGGACCCGATCCCGGTCGACCCGTCGCCGGTAGTTGGCGTACTCCGCGGACACCCGCTGCAGATCGTCGGTCCGCTCAGCCAACTCATTGGCCAGGACAGTCACCGCCGCCACGTCGCTGTCACCTTCACCAACTGCTGTCCCACCCCGAGCCGCACCCGCCGAGCCCTCCGCGGAGGGCGGCACCGGACCGGCGGGCGGTACGGAAGGAACCTCCCGTACCGCCCCGGTCTCCGGATCGATCCGGCGCTTGTCCCGGATGACGACCCGGGGTTGTTCCTCGTCGCTGTCCCCGGACCGGCCGCGGTCGCCGTCGCCGTACAGCCTGGACGGGTCGGAGCCCGCCCCCGAGGACCCCGTCCCTGACGACGCCGTCACTTCTGCTCGCTGTCGTCGTCCACGATCTCGGCGTCGACGACGTCGGAGTCATCGGCCGGTGCATCTCCCCCGAATCCACCGGCTCCAGCACCACCAGCGGCACCTGCGGCACCCGCGGTCCCGGCGCCGGCACCCTCGCCGGCTGCACCCGTGGCCTGCTGCTCGGCGTACAGAGCGGCACCCGCTTCCTGGGACAGCCGGGACAGCTTCTCCGACGATGCCTTGATCGCTGCGGCATCAGAGCCGCCGAGGGTGGACTTGAGTTCGCTCAGGGCCTCGCCGAGTTCGGTTCTCTTGTCCTCGGGCAGCTTGTCGCCGTTCTCGGCCAGGAACTTCTCGGTCTGGTAGACCATCGACTCCGACATATTGCGGGTCTCGGCCTCCTCGCGGCGGGCCTTGTCCTCCTCAGCATGCGCCTCGGCGTCGGCCATCATCCGGGCGATGTCGTCCTTGGGCAGCGCCGAGCCGCCGGTGATGGTCATCGACTGTTCCTTGCCCGTACCCAGGTCCTTCGCATGAACGTGCACGATGCCGT
>JACCTM010000069.1 GCA_013812385.1 Geodermatophilaceae bacterium
TCGCGGCCACGCCGGTCGAGATCAGCACCAGCAGGTCCGGTTTGTCGGTGCCCCGGACCCGGGAACCGATCGCCGTACCGATGAAGCTGCCGAGTCCAGCCGCTGCGGCAACCCCGCCGAGGGTCACGGTGCCGGCCCAGTCGGTGCCCACGTTCGCCTGGATCAGAAACGCCATGAAGATCGTCAGGAACCCCCCGAGACCGCGCAGCGCCGCGGTTGCCCGCAGCGCGGTGATCACGTGAATCCCGAGGGCCCGGCGTTCGAGTCGGCCGGTCTCGTCCTGCCCGCTGGTCATGACCCGGGCGCTGACCTCGCCCTCGCTGGTCTCCACGTGCGCCGGCAGGCGCAGGGCGCACACCGCTCCGATCAGGAAGACCACGGCGGTCAGGCCCAACTCCCAGCTGAAGCCGAGTACCTTCGCCACCCCGACCCCGAGAAGCCCGAGAACCGCGCCCGAGGCCAGCCCGAAAATCGACATCCGGGCGTTGGCGGCGACCAGGGCGAGTTGATCGGGCAGCACCCGTGGGACGACGGCGGCCCGGAGCACCCCGAATCCCTTGGACAGGATCAGCACGCCCAACGCGGCCGGATACAGGGCGAAATTGTCGTAGTTGGCGGCCATGATCCAGGCCAGCAACGCGCGTCCGATCAGGCTGATCGCCAGCGCGGCGCGCCGGCCACGCTGTAGTCGGTCCAGGGCCGGTCCCAGCAGTGGTGCCACGACGGCGAAAGGGGCGATGGTGATGAGCAGGTAGAGCGCGACGTTGCTGCGCTGCGCATCGACTGCCGCGGCAAAAAACAGGGTGCCTGCCAAGGAGACCGCGATCAGGGCATCACCGGCGGTGTGCAGGGCCGAGGTCCACAGCAGACCGGACAGGCCGGTGTCCCCGGCACCGTCCGCGCGGCTCGCGGCGTTGATCATTCGTACGGTGTTGCCGGTGATCTCCCGGGTCCGTGCGGCGGCCACCCGGGTGACCGTGACCCGTGCCGGCGCTGGGGAGTCGGGCACCCGGCCGGCGGCCGGATCGCGCCACCGCATCGGCGCTGTGCCGGGCCGCTGGTACGGGATGGGCGACGTGTCATGGTTCGGAGGGTCCTGATGTGGTGGGTGACGGTGCGGCGGGTCATGCTGCGGAGGGTCATGCCGCGGGTCATGGCGCGGTGCCACCGTCGGGCCAGGTCGCGGGCGTCCGCGAGACGGACGGCGGATCGGCACGCGAGGCGAGCTGGGGTTCTCGCGCCGCAGACCCCGAGCCATGAGCCCATCTTGCAACAGTGGGTCGTGCATCGGGGATGATGAGCCGGTGAGTCCTGCAACCACTACTCGAAGCCCTGAGGCATCCCTCGACGCCGTACTGCGAGATGGCGAGCCGACGGCACGTGCCGCGGCCGTCGAACTGGTCGGCGACACCGTCGGGGAGCACCTCGGTGTAGTCGCGGAGGTGGAGGCGGATCGGGTCCTCACCCATCGTTTCGCGAGCCTGGCCCGTGGCTACCGCGGATGGCACTGGTCGGTCACGCTGGCCCGGGCCCCGCGCAGCAAGAAGATCACCGTGGACGAGGTGGTGCTGCTACCCGGGGACGGCGCGTTGCTGGCGCCGGCCTGGGTGCCGTGGAGTCAGCGGATCCTGCCGGGGGACCTCAGCGTGTCCGACGTCTTGCCCACGGCGGCCGACGACATCCGCCTGGTGCCCAGCTATCTGGGCGGCGGCGACCCAGCATCGCAGGATCCGGGGGTCGAACCGATCCGGTTCGAACTCGGCGTCGGGCGGGTCCGGGTGCTGTCTCGGGACGGCCGTACCGAGGCTGCGCTGCGCTGGCACACCGGCGAGCACGGGCCGGCGACGCCCATGGCGCGGCATGCCCCGGGCGAGTGCGCCTCCTGTGGGTTCTTCCTGCCGATCGCCGGGTCGCTGCGCCAACTGTTCGGGGGCTGCGCCAACGTCATGGCACCGGCCGATGGCCACGTCGTGAGCGCAGACTTCGGCTGCGGCGCGCACTCCGAAGCCGTGGTGGAACCCACCCCGCCGGAGATCGGGCCCTCCTACAACACCGCGGACTTCGACATCCTGCCGGTCGACTGACCCGACCCGACCCACTCTCGAATGTGCGGGATCGGGCTGATGCCCAAGGCCTCGGCCAGGACCGTCGCGCACTGGCCGATCGTTGGGCGCTGCGCCGCATCGATTCGGAGGCTGGCGTCGATCAGCTGCACGACCGTGGGTGGCACCTTGCGCCGGGTCTTGAGCCGGGCGGGCACCGCGATGAGGTGTGCCGGCCGCTGACCGGTGCGAGTTGACGTGCCGCCCTCATGGGGCACCGCCGGATCACCGACGATGGATTCGTAGAGCACGCCCCCGATGCCCCACACATCGG
>JACCTM010000076.1 GCA_013812385.1 Geodermatophilaceae bacterium
GTCCACGCCAGGCGCCGCGGCCTCCGCGCGGCTCGTCGCGTTCCACCGGGACCAGCCGAACCAGTGGCTTACCCGACCGCGCGATCACGACGTCCTCTCCGGCAAGCGCCCGGTCGATCAACCGGGATGGCTGGGTCTTGGCTTCGTATTCAGCCCAGGTAACCCTGACGACCTGGAAACCGAGGTCGCAAAGCCGGTCCTCGCGCAGCTATGTCACTGATCCGTCGAACTCGACGACGGTCCGCTGTGCCTCGTAGAGCAGATCGACCCGGCCCACCAGATGACCATCGTCATCCCGGATCTCTACTTGCGGAACCGGGGTTCCAAGCTCCATTGATCGAAGCACAAGGCGGGTCCGGGATTCGCCCGGTGATTCCGATCGCCCATCCGCAAGGTCGACGGCCAGCCGCGCCGCAGGCAACGAGGGATGACGGACGAGGCGGTCCAGCCAGCGGTGAAGCTCCACTTCGGTGACCGTTACGCGGGCCAGAGCAGCGTCCGCGGCCACCACGCCGGCCTCGACTCCGCAGAGCATCGCTGTCCCGAGAACCGCGAGAGCCGGGACGACGCAAAGGGTGCCGTCGACGGGCTTACATGCCTGGTCACCGTAGTCACGGTGGACGCTGAGAGCAGTAGAGCGCCGATTGGGGCCGTTACCGGTCCGTGCAACGTGAACCCGGTCGAGGCAGGCATGCCACACCGGCAGACCCAGCACGACCAACGCTGAGTAGTGGCTCGCAGCAACCCGACCGGCGAACCTGTGTACGACTGCACGTGTGGCCAGCCGATGTCGTTGTTCCTGTGACGTCTCGGCAAGTGCGGAGCGAGCGGCATAGGCGCCGCGACCGATCCGTACGACTGTTCCCTTGGTGGACAACCGGTGCAGCGACTGGCGGTCGTAGCCGCAGGCAAGGGCGTCGGCGGCGGTGAAGAGTCCGCCGGACAGCCGGGTCTTGGCCGCTAGAAGATCGTTCATCGGGCAGGGTCGCGCAGAACCGGACGGCAGGATCGATTCCGACCGGCGCTGTGGACGGGCAGGTGACGGGTGTGGACGGTCCACTTGACGCGGTCTTGTCCCACTGAGCTCGCAGACATTCGCGCGCCGAGTGCGACAGGCGCGTGCCTAGTCAGCGGCGTCCGGTCGGGGTCCCTTCCGCGGTTAGGCTGGTGCAATGAGCGCGCCCGAGGAACCGGCCCGGCCCGAGGCCCGGTTGCCTGAGCCGCGGATCGGTGATCGTGAACGTGAGCAGGCGGTCACCCACCTCGGTACCGCCTTCGCCGAGGGCCGGCTGGACCTGGTCGAGTACGACGAGCGGGTGGCCTCGGCCTACGGCGCGAAAACCGCCTCGGATCTCCTGCATCTGACCGCGGATCTGCCCCTGGCCACCCGAGAGCATCCGGCGCAACCGGCAGCCGCCACAGCCGGCAAGCCCCCACGGAGAACCAGGAGCCGGGTGGCCGGCGGGAATCGTGAAGGCACCCACGTCGCCTACCCGGGCTGGCTCCGCGCCCTGTGGCTGACCTACGCCGCCGCGGTGTCGATCAACCTGGTGATCTGGCTCATCGTGAGCGTGAGCACTGCCGACCTGGTGTACTTCTGGCCGATCTGGGTCGCCGGGCCCTTGGGTGTGATCCTGGCTTTCCGTACCCTTGCCTGCCGGATGGGGCCGGCTTCGAGCCGCACAGACCAAGGCGACCCTCGGCCCACGTGAGCCGGCCGGCACCCAGGCCACCCAGGTTGGCCGGTACGCGCGGGACCGCGTATGCTGGTCCACGGCGTTCGCGCCGCCCGTTTGGCATGCTGTGGCCGCATCGCTCCGGGCGCCTTCTGCGAGTTCGTCAGTAACGACTCTTTCATGCCGTAGCTGCGGCGTGAGCGTGTTTCCAATGTCCAACCAACACCGGTAAGGAGGATCGCGGAGCTATGGCAAAGAAGGATGGAGCCATCGAGGTTGAAGGTCGAGTCGTCGAGCCATTGCCGAACGCGATGTTCCGCGTGGAATTGGAGAACGGGCACAAAGTTCTCGCGCACATCTCCGGAAAGATGCGCCAGCACTACATCCGCATCCTGCCCGAAGACCGCGTGGTGGTAGAGCTCTCGCCCTACGACCTCACTCGTGGCCGCATCGTCTACCGGTACAAGTAAGGAAACTGACTCCCGTGAAGGTGCAGCCCTCAGTCAAGAAGATCTGCGAGAAGTGCAAGGTGATCCGCCGCAATGGTCGGGTCATGGTGATCTGCGACAACGCCCGGCACAAGCAGCGCCAGGGCTGATGTCAGCAGCGCAGATCAGTTCGAACTAGTCGCTTCCATCAGGAGACCCCACACACATGGCACGTCTGGCAGGCGTCG
>JACCTM010000078.1 GCA_013812385.1 Geodermatophilaceae bacterium
TCGCCCTCGTTCTCCCGGTCGCGGTCGTCCACGACCACCACGGCACGACCAGCCGCGATCTCAGCGACGGCCTGCTCAACGGTGCCGAACGTAATGGGCTCGCTCATGAGTGCAGCGCCGGATCGACCAGGCGTTCGACATACTTGGCGATCACGTCCACCTCGAGGTTGACCGCGTCGCCAGGCTGCCGAAACCCCAGAGTGGTGCGTTCAAGGGTGGTCGGGATCAACGAGACCTCGAACCAGGCACCGGAATTCGGCCCGCCGCTGGCCGTACCCTCGCTCAACCCGGAAACGGTCAGCGAAATGCCGTCCACCGCGATCGAGCCCTTGTGCACGACGTAGCGCGACAGGTCCGGCGGCAGCCCGACTCGTACGACATCCCAACGTTTCCCGGACGTCCGGGAGAGCACCGTCCCGACGCCATCGACGTGACCCTGCACGATGTGCCCGCCCAGGCGAGTGCTCGCGGTGACGGCTCGTTCCAGATTCACCCGGTCACCGGTACCCGCGCCGGTCAGAGCCGACCGCTGCAAGGTCTCGGCCATCACATCGGCGGTGAAGGAGCCGTCTCCGGGCAGTTCAGCCACGGTGAGGCAGACCCCGTTCACGGCCACCGAGTCACCTTCGCGGAGGTCATCGAGCACCGTCCCGGCACGCACGCGCAACCTCGCTGAGTCGGCGAGGTTCTCGCGTTGCATGACCTCGCCGAGTTCCTCGATGATTCCGGTGAACATGTGCCTACTCCTCGGTGGCCGCTTCGGCCGCTTTCTCCTGGGACGCAAAGACAGCAGTGACCCGTACGTCTGCTCCGACCAGTCTCAGATCCTCCACGACCAGACGAAGCGCCTGGGCGATGCCGGTGATGCCCAGGTCACCCACCACAGTAGGTCCGGCGCCCAGCAGCGCCGGGGCGAGATATCCCACAACCCGATCGACGTACCCGGCCTCCAAGAAGGCTGTCGCGAGGGTGGGTCCTCCTTCGAGCAGTACGGCTCGTACGCCGCCCTCGTACAGCGCACTCAACGCGTCGGGTAGCGCATCACGGGACACGAAGAAGGGCGCGCTCTGATCGAGCACCCGAGCATCGGACGGGATGCGGCCTCGGCGATCGAAGACGACCCGAACCTTCTGCGCAGCGACCAGCTCTCCCGACTCGTTCCGGATGGTCAAGTGCGGGTCGTCGGTCAGGACGGTCCCGGAGCCGACGATCACTGCATCGACTTCGGCGCGCAGCCGGTGGACGTCGGCGCGGGCAGGCGCCGAGGTGATCCACCGGCTGCTTCCGTCTGCGGCGGCAACCCGTCCGTCGAGGGTTGCGGCGTACTTCCAGGTGACGTGCGGACGGCCCAGCTCGGTGGCGGTAAGCCATCGGCCCAGCGCCGAGCGGCGGACCTCGTCGTGCAGCTGGCCGCCGACGACGTCGATTCCGCGGGTGCGCAGGACCTCTGCTCCCCCGCCGGCCACCGGGTTGGGATCGGGCGATCCGAACACCACCCGGGTAATGCCGGCCGCGAGGATGGCTTCGGTGCAGGGTCCGGTGCGCCCATGGTGGGCACAGGGCTCCAGGCTGGCAATCAGAGTGCCGCCTGCGGCCGCGGAGCCGGCTTGGATCAGGGCGACGACCTCGGCATGTGCCTTGCCAGGCGGTTGAGTGGCTCCACCCCCGACCAGCTGACCGGAGCGATCGAGGACGACCGCGCCGACGGGCGGATTCGGGCTGGTCGAACCAGCGGCGGCATCCCCGATGGCCAGACATCGGCGTAGGGACTCCAGTTCGGAGGCGTCGATCTCCCCACCGCTGTCAGCGCGAGCGTTCACCCGACCGCCGGCGTGCGCTGCCCGAAGGCTCGCACGGCCTGAGCGCGCAGTCCCTCGACCGCGGCGCTGGGATCGTCGGCACCATAGACGGCCGAGCCGGCGACGAAGACGTCCGCTCCAGCCTCGGCGGCCTGCTCGATGGTGTCCGCGCTGACCCCGCCGTCCACTTCGATGAACAGCTTCAGGTGACCGGTCTGCACCAGCGCGCGGGCCTGGCGGACCTTCGGCAAGACGTCGGCGATGAAGCTCTGGCCGCCGAAACCCGGCTCCACTGTCATCACCAGCAGCGTGTCGTACTCGGTGAGGATGTCGAGGTAGGGCTCCAACGGCGTACCCGGCTTGAGCGCCAGGCCGGCCAACGCTCCGGCCGACCGCAGCGCGCGCGCGACCTGCACCGGATCGTGGGCCGCCTCGACGTGGATGGTCACGTTCCGAGCACCAGCTTCTGCGTACGGCGGTGCCCACCGGTCCGGATCGTCGATCATCAGGTGACAGTCGAGCGGGATGTCGGTAGCCGCGTGCAGGCTCTGTACGACCGGCAGGCCGAGCGTGAGATTCGGGACGAAGTGCGCGTCCATCACGTCGACGTGCAGCCAGTCAGCCGTGGAGACGGCGGCGGCCTCCTCGGCCAGCCGCGCAAAGTCGGCCGAAAGGATGCTGGGCGCGATCATCATCCGGCTTGGCTCCACGAAAGCGGAGTGTAGTGAGCGTGGGCTTGCTCGACCTGGCCACGATAGCGGCGTTGCCGTTCGGGACCGGATGGACCGTACGGACCTTCCGGTCGTCTCTGGTCGCGGACCTGACCTGAGCGCTGGTCAGGAAACCCGCAGCAGGGCCAGGAACATCGCATCCGTCCCGTGCCGATGCGGCCACAACTGTACGAACGGTCCTGCCCCGAGCGAGGGCATCTCCGGCAGCGCCGTACGTGCATCGATCGGGCTCACCCCGCCGCGATTGATAGCCCACTGCACGATCTCGACGGTCTCTGCCGGATGCGGGGAGCAGGTGACGTAGCCGACCACCCCTCCGGGTCGTGCTGCGGTCACGGCGGCGGCCAGCAGGTCGCGTTGCAGCTCGACCAGATCGTCGACGTCAGCCGGGCTCCGACGCCAACGCGCATCCGGACGCCGACGCAGGGCTCCGAGTCCTGAACAGGGCGCGTCGACCAGCACCCGATCCGCGAAGCCGGTGCGCCACGGCGCGGCCAGGCCATCCGCACTGACCACAGCGACCGGCTGACCCCTAGTTGCCTGGGCGACGAGCTGCGCCCGATGCGGTGCCCGGTCGGCGGCCAGGATCCGTACGTCGTCGCCGGCCAACACCGCCAGCAGCGCCGCCTTGCCGCCGGGGCCGGCACACAGGTCCAACCACCAGCCGGTGGGCTCGCCGTCGCCCAGAGCCGCGCCGGCAAGAGCCAGTGCCATCAGCTGGCTGCCCTCGTCCTGTACGCCGGCCCGGCGATCGCGGATCTCGGCGAAGGAGTGCGGCGAGCCGCCGCCGGGCAGCCGGACCGCGTACGGCGACCACGGTCCCGGCTCGCCGCCTACCTGGCTCACCAGTTCGTCGCGGGCGATCCGCCGGGCGACGAGGTGCACGATCGGGCGTTCATTGTTCGCGGCCAGTGCCGCCCCGAGCTCGGCAACGTCCGGACCCAAAGCATCTGCGATCGCGCGCACGATCCACTCCGGATGGGCGTGCCGCAGGGAGAGTCCGGTCACCGAGATCTCGCGGGCGTCATCCTCATCTGCTGAACCAGCAGTCGGGGCCAGCTCGGTGATCCACCCTTCGAGATCGCGCTTGCTGACCTTACGCAGCACCGCATTCACCAGTCGAGCCGGTCCTTCACCGACGACCGAACCCGCGAGGTTGACCGTCGCGGCCACCGCCGCGTACGCCGGTATCCGGGTACGCAGGATCTGGTAGGCGCCCAAGCGGAGGACGTCCAGGACCGGCGGGTCCAGGTCGGCAGGTGGCCGCCGGTCCAGGCACCGGGCCAGGATCGCGTCGAGTGTGCCCTGCCAGCGGACGGTGCCGTACCCGAGTTCGGTGGCTAGCGCTGCGTCGCGCTCGTCCAACCGGGCCTGTTCGAGCAGCCCAGGCAGCGTCAGGTTGGCGTAGGCGCCGCGTTCGCGGATGGCTGCGAGCAGGTCCAGGGCTATTCGGCGCGGCGGATCAGGAGTCCGCCGTGGTGGTGTTGGCCGGCGTTTCGGTGGACGACGGTTGGCGTTGCGACCGCGCTCGGGTGGGGGCATCTCGATCAGCCCAATCGTTGACCGGGTGACAGGCGAGCACCGCGCGCCCAGTCAGCTGCCGCCATCGGTCGGCGACCCGGGGCGCGGATCTCGCCGAGTTCGACCGGAGTGCTGGCGGTTCCGACCAGCACGGCGTGCTTGCCGACACTGAGTTCACCGGGACCGAGCTGGGCCGAACTCTGCGCTGTCGGTGGGACAAGGCGGACCGGTCCTAGACCCAGCCGCTCGTTGTTGAGCAGCGTCCACGCGCCCGGTGTCGGTGTACAGCCTCGGATCCGCCGATCGAGGATCCCCGCCGGGAGTCGCCAGTCCACATGTGCATCCTCCGTAGACAGTTTGGGAGCCAGACTCACACCGTCAGTGGGCTGGCGGGCAGGCTGCAGTGTCCCGGCCTGCAGACCGTCCAGGGTGTCGACCAGCAGCCGAGCACCGGCCGTGGCGAGCCGGTCAAGGAGGTCGCCCGCGGTGTCCCGCGCTCGGATCGGCTCGGTCAGTACGCCGAAGACCGGTCCGGTGTCCAGACCCTCCTCGAGCCGGAACGTGGTGGCTCCGGTCACGTCGTCACCGGCCATGATCGCGCGCTGCACCGGTGCGGCACCGCGCCAGGCCGGAAGCAGGGAGAAATGCAGGTTGATCCAACCGTGGCCCGGGATCTCCAGGGCGTCGGTGGGGATCAGCGCGCCGTAGGCCACCACCGGGCAGGCATCCGGTGCCAGCGCCGCCAACCTCTCGAGGAACTCCGGATCCTTCGGTCGTACGGGCCGCAGGACTGGGACGCCCAGTTCTTCGGCCCGACAAGCTACCGGGGAACTTCCGGCGTGCCGACCACGCCCGCTGCGCGCGTCCGGCCGGGTCACGACCGCCAGGAGCTCGTGGTGGGAGGCATCGATCGCATTCAGCGCAGGCAGCGCCGGTTCCGGCGTACCGGCAAAGACCAGTCTCATCCGTGGCGACGGCGGCGGCGGGGAGCACGGGATGTCGTCATCGTTTGGCAGGGTACGGGCGTGCCCATC
>JACCTM010000083.1 GCA_013812385.1 Geodermatophilaceae bacterium
GTTGTCCATCCTCAGGCGTCAGCGCGAAGCGGCGATAGCCACCTGTTGTCGGCGAACGTCCGATGTCGACGAGATCGGCCCACATCGACACGAAGCTCGCCGGGTTGCCTTTCGGCCTCGGTAACAGAGCTTCCGCCTCTGCGGCGGAGGAATGTCTGGCCAGCGACGCATTCTCCGCCCCGGAGACGGAATGTCTCGACGACGCAGGTGCCTGCGCGGGGTACACGCTCGCCGAACCTCCGTCCGCCGCGGGGAAATACGTCGGCCCGCTCTCATCCGGAGAGAAGTGCGTCATGTCAAGGGTCCGGTGACGGCTTCGACGGCACCGATCAGGTCACGGGATCCGAGCAATTCGACCACCGCCTCGATCTCCGGCGCCAGGAAACGGTCCGGGCCCGGACCGTCGACCCGCGCCCGTACCGCCGCACGGGCCGCCGCTGTACCCGGAGCCGCCACCAACGGCGCCCTGAGGTCCAAAGCCCGTGCGGCGGTAAGCACTTCGATGGCCAGCACCCGACGAAGTCCGTCGATGGCGCGGCGGAGTTTGAGCCCAGCCGCCCAGCCCATCGAAACGTGGTCCTCCTGCATGGCACTGGACGGGATCGAGTCGACACTAGCCGGAGCCGCGAGTCGCTTGAGTTCGCTGACGATGCCTGCCGCGGCGTACTGCGCGATCATGTGGCCGGAGTCCACGCCCGGGTCACCGGCCAGGAACGGTGGCAGACCATGGCTTCGCGCCGGATCCAAGAGCCGGTCGGTACGTCGCTCACTGATCGAGGCCAGGTCGGCAACGGCGATCGCAAGGAAGTCGAGGACGTAGCCAATCGGTGCCCCATGGAAGTTTCCGTTGGACTCCACCCGGCCGTCCGGCAGCAGAACCGGGTTGTCGATCACACTGGCCAACTCGCGATCGGCGACCGCCTCGGCATGGGCGAGGGTGTCGCGGACAGCGCCGGCGACTTGAGGAGCACAACGCAGCGAGTAGGCGTCCTGCACGATCGGACAATTCACCGGATCGACCTGGTGCGAGGCAACGATCTCCGAATCATCCAGGAGCTTACGAAGATTCGCTGCCGAGACGGCCTGGCCGGGTTGTGGCCGCAGGGCCTGCAAGGCCTCGGCGTAGACCCGGTCGGTGCCCAGCAGTGCCTCCACACTCATGGCCGCGGAGATGTCGGCGGCGACGACCAAAACATGCAGATCGGCGGTGGCCAGCAGCAGCATGCCCAGCATCCCGTCGGTGCCGTTGATCAGCGCCAGCCCTTCCTTCTCGGCGAGTTTGACGGCGGTGAGCCCGGCGGCGGCGAGCGCCTGGGCGGCGGGCTGCGCGGAGCCCTCGCCATCGCGGACCTGCCCTTCGCCCGTGAGAGCCAGCGCCACGTGTGCCAGCGGTGCCAGGTCGCCGGAGCATCCGAGTGATCCGTACTCCCCGACGACCGGGGTGATGCCGGCGTTTAGTAGGCCGGCCAGGGCGGTGGCGGTCTCCGGTCGTACGCCGGTCCATCCGCTGGCCAGCGTCCGCAGCCTCAGCAGCATCAGCGCCCGTACGATCTCGCGATCGATCTCGGCACCGGTGCTCGCAGCATGGGAACGGATCAGCGAACGCTGCAGGTCCGCGCGGCGGTCCACCGGGATGTGCGAGGTGGCCAGTGCTCCGAAGCCGGTCGACACGCCGTAGACCGGACTAGGCGAGGCGGCTAGCCGATCCACCGCCCTCCGCGCCCGAGCGATGGCCGCCATGGCCGGGCCGGTCAGCTGTACCTTGGCGCCGGCCCGAGCCACAGCGACGACATCGGGCCCGGACAGGATGGCGCTGCCGATCTCGACGACCGTGTCGTTGGTGACCGGAGTGTCGGTCTTGGCTACCACGCCGGTCAGGCTACGAGATGCCGTGCGGTCGTGGCGGCCTACAGTCTTCGATCGTGAGCGATCCGGCCGAGGCTGACTCGGCCGAACCGGGCGGCAAGCCGGACCAGATCGAGCCGGCAGCCGCAGCGAGGCGCGTTCCGGACAAGACGATCGAGGATCTGGACGTCGGCTGGGGTGAGCGTCCGCGCGAGGTTGACCGGCTCAGTGCGGACGACGAGCGGCTGCTCCGCGAACGACCCCCGCACTGGGAGTGACAGCCCGATTCCGTTGGCTCAAGGACCCCTTGTGCCAAACCTATTGGCTCAAGGACCCCTTGTGCCAAACGGACCGGGTCGGGGTCACATTCGTCCAGTCGTTGTGCGTCGATGGCTCTAGCGTTGTGGCCATGGATGGATCCCTGAGTTTCTTCGAGATTGGCGTGGCCGATACCGGCAAGGCGAACGTTCTACGGGCAGTTGTTTGGTTGGACGTTCGTCGATGAGAAAGCCGGATCGACGATCGAGACCCCCAATATCCCAGGCGGATTGCATGGTGACGACCCGGGAGCCAGCCCGTACCTGTTCTTCCGGGTCAGTGACCTGTCGGCCGCTCTGGAGCGGGTACGCGCCCTCGGTGGCAGTGTCGGGGACTCCGTGTCCAGTGAGGACGACGAAACGGTGGCACGGATGGGCCGGTTCGTGATCTGCACCGATGACCAGGGGTCGAGCTTCGGCCTGCATCAACCGCCGGCCTAGGTGTGTACTGACCACCTCCTTCACTCGCTTGGGTCCCGGTTGGGCGCGAATGGCGGCTGGGCCAGTCTGGACTCCCTGAGCGGGCCTAGTCTGCGTCCGTGCGATCACTAAAGACTGTTGCGGGTCGCTCCCGCGACGTCGCTGGCCGAACCGCCCCAGGCGATCGCGCAGGTAAGCCCCAACAGCTTTGGTCACATTCCGTTTCGCGGGTGGGTCTTCGTGAGATGATCGTCGCCAGCTGCCTCCTCCTTTTGGTCGCCTTCAGTGCCTACGGACCTCACGTGGCCAGTGGCGGCTTCTATTCCGACGACTGGTCCTCCCTAGACGCATATCGCCACCTGCCGGACTCGGGATACTGGACGCTGGTCGAGTTCTACGCCGCGATATTCGGGGGCAAGCCACTACTCCCCCCGATCCTCGCTGTACCGCCAGTTCTGTTCGGCGACTCCGTCGTGGCATGGCTTTTCATGGCGGTCGCTCTGGGCGCTGCGACCTCGACGTGCTTCTACCTTGTCCTCCGGACGCTTTGCCTCCAGCGGATTCACGCCGGTGCCATAGCGGCCCTCACGCTGCTGGTGCCGTGGTCGAGCAGCGGCCGGCTCTGGGCTACGGCGAGCGTGAACAACGTCGCGATCTGTTTCTTCCTGATCGGACTTGTCGTGGCCTTGCGAGCGCTACGGCGATCTGGCAACGGTGGTCGTGGCCTGCACGCGCTAGCTGTGCTCCTGTACGTGATCAGCGTGCTGACTTACGAGCTGGCGGGGACAGCGGCGCTCCTTGCTGGCGCGCTATACCTGACCCGGGCCCCTCGACGTGAGGCGATGACCCGCTGGGCGTCGGACGTCGTTGCAGTCAGCGCTGCGCTCGTATGGTCGGCAGCGGCGACCGAGAAGTACATCGCTCCGCTTTGGAGTCAGCTCAGCCAGGCGCCCGGTTTCGCAGTCGACGGCTTGCGACTGCTCGGACAGGGCATGCTGCCCTTCGGCGTCTCTCGCCTCGCGGGTCTGTTGGCCTTTGTCGCGGTCATCGCCGTCGCCCTCCGAATGCGTCAGCGCGGAAACGAAGAGCTGGGCGGCAGCTTACGTTCTGGCTGAGACTGACCTCATACGGAATCGTCGGTGTTGCGGCCTCATACGCCGTCCTGGTTCCCTCGGTGTATTGGACGCCGCTCAGTGCCGGTCTGGAGAATCGGATCAACATGATGGCAGCCCTGCCCTTCATGCTGCTGATGTACTCGACGTGGATGTTGGCGGGGACATTGCTGCTTCGAGGAGGCAGACCCGTCCTCGTGGCGACGACGGCCTTCGCGGTACTCGCTTCGGGCAACGCGGTTCAGCTCCTCGACCAGCAGCGTGCCTGGCAACGCTCGGCCGAGCTGCAGAGCGAGGTTCTCGCCGTATTGCGCGAGATCGACCGGCCGGCAGCAGGGTCGACTGTGTACGTCTTCGGAATGATGGCCACGGTGGCACCCCGACTTCCGGTATTCGCCGACACATGGGACCTCAACTCCGCGGTCCGGCTCGCTTTTCAAGACGAGTCCCTTCGCGGCTACCCGGTCTTCGACGGCGCTCGCTTGATCTGCCGAGCCAACTCCCTCGAGCCGGCGAGCCTGCCTGGGCTGCATAGCGACATGGCCATCCCCCAAGTGGGTCTGTCGCCGCGATCCGACGGCCCTTACTACGGCCCGGACGACGAGTCGCCATACGGATTGATCGTCTTCGTCGATGTGCCGACTGGACGAGCTGAGGTGGTGCAGGACCGGCAGGCCTGCGTTGTGGCGCTGCGCACGTTCGTACCGGGACAGTTCGACCGCGCACACTCCTGACACCGAGCTGCGACGGTTTCCTCGCGGCAACCACGATATCCAGCTGTACTCCGCGCGGATGCGGGGCGTGGCCGGGTCAGCCACCCCTGCCGACCGCGGCTAGGAGCCGGGCCGCGCGGCGAGGCCGCGAAATTCGGGTTCGAGCAGGTGGCGCCGATCTCGGGTGTCGTCTGGAATCGAGTCGGTAGATCCGTACGAAAGCCTCCAGCCGGGGATCGTCGGCGAAGTCGACCTTGAGCTGACGGCCCCACGACTGCACGGAGACCGCCGCATCCAGGTCTTCGTACGGACTGAGCATCGTATGGTCCACTCCACTCACCAGCGCCTCCAGAAGCGTGATGTCCTGCGCACCGAGATCAGGTGCGTAGGTCACCCAGACCGCGCCGTGCTCGAGTGAGTGGACGGCGTTCTCCGACCGGATCGGCGCGGGGTAGATCGTGCCCGTGCAGTCCGCCCAGGCCGGGTCGTGGTCGCCGCCGTACGGCGGGGCTTCGGCGTAGTCGACATCCGTGTCGCTGTGCATCGCCGAAGGGGATGACAGCGGTCAGCGATTGAACGGCAGTGCGCCCGCCCCGGTACCGCTGGCAGACTTCTCGCCGTGGAGACAGCCATCGGTCTGGTCGCCTTTCTGGCAGCCGTCGCGGCTATCGGGGGACTGGCCCGTCGGTACGGCGTTCCGGCGCCGCTGTTGCTGGTTGTCCTGGGCATCGCAGCCTCCTACCTACCCGCCATCGGCCCGGTCCGGATCACGCCGGATCTCATCCTCATCGGCCTGCTGCCCCCGCTGCTCTACGCCGCGGCCGTCAAGACCTCGCTGATCGACTTCCGGGCCAACCTGCGTCCGATCGCGCTGCTGTCGGTCGGTCTCGTGTTGTTCAACACCGTGGGCATCGGCCTGCTGGCCTGGGCCCTGCTGCCGATTCCACCAGCCGCTGCTTTTGCGTTGGGGGCGGTCGTGGCTCCGCCGGACGCGGTGGCGGCCACGGCGATAGCGCGACGGGTCGGGATGCCACGAAGAATCGTCACGATTCTGGAGGGCGAAAGCCTCGTCAACGACGCCACAGCGTTGGTCTGCCTCAGGGCCGCGGTCGCAGCGCTTGCCGGCGGTCTCAGCGTCGGCGGGGTGGTAGGGAGCTTCGCGCTGTCGGTCGTCGGGGGACTGGCCGTCGGCGTAGCCGTGGCTGCGGTCATCGGCTATATCCGCGGCCGGGTTCGCGACCTGCTCACCGACATCACGATCTCCTTCTTGACGCCTTTCGTGGCCTACCTGATCGCCGAGGAGATCGGGGCTTCGGGTGTTCTGGCTGTCGTGGTCACGGGTCTGCTACTGGGGCACCGAGCTCCGGTGTTGCTGACGGCCCACTCCCGCGTCCTGGAACAGGCCAACTGGTCCACGGTGCAGTTCGTTCTCGAGAACTCCGTCTTCCTGTTGATCGGGCTGCAGGCCAAGACCATCGTTGACGACCTCGCCGAGAGCGACCTCGGTCTGGGCCGGATTCTGCTGGTGGCACTCGCGGTGCTAGGCGCCGTCATCCTCCTGCGCATCGTCTGGGTCTTCCCGGCCACCTATGCCTCGAGACTGGTGCCACGCGTTGCGCGCAACGACCCGGCACCAACCACCTGGCGGGCTCCGGCATTGATCAGTTGGGCAGGCATGCGGGGCGTGGTGACCCTCGCTGCGGTCTTCGTTCTTCCGCCCGAGACACCACAGCGAGAAGTACTGATCCTGATCGCGCTCGTGGTGACGGCCGGAACTCTGCTGTTGCAAGGCTCGACGCTGCCGTGGCTGGTCCGTCGACTCGGGCTGGCCGGTCCTGATCCCGCTGAGGACACCCTTGCCGAAGCAGCGCTGTTCCAGCGGGCTGCCGGAAAGGGTTTGGCCGAACTCGACCGATCGCTGACCGGCGACGAGCCACCGGACGTGGTCGAGCGGCTCCGCCGGCGCGGACTCGATCGGGCCGACGCGGTCTGGGAGCGACTCGGAGCCAGCTCGGAGACGCCGAGCGCGGTCTATGCCCGGCTTCGGGCCCGCATGATCGACGCCGAACGCGCCGAAGTGCTGGTCGCCAGGGACAGCGGTGAGGTGCCGGACGACGTTCTACGTACGGTGCTCAGGGCGCTGGACATCGAGGAGACCGTGCTCGACCGGGTCGTGGAGCTGGACAGCGGCGATCGTTCCGCTGCGTTGACTCCGGCTCGCACCGATGGATGCGATCACCTGCGAGAAGCTCAGATCCCATCGCGTCCAGTGGAGGCCGACGGCTGCATCGGCTGTCTGGAGGTCGGGCGGCGAGACTGGGTGCATCTGCGCCTGTGCCTGAGCTGTGGGTACGTCGGTTGCTGTGATTCCTCGCCGCTTCGACACTCCGACGTGCACTTCTCCCAGCGGCAGCACCCCGTCATGCGCAGCGCAGAGCCCGGCGAGGCTTGGCGCTGGTGCTATGTCGACGCGCTGTTGGGTTGATCCCTCCGACCGCGGTGTGATCGTCCTGATCGCTGGGATCGCGGGGCGACCGGCTACCGCTGCGGCGGTAGTTCTTCCCCATGAGCGCCCACCGTGGGAGCCGGTGCCGGCGGTAGCCCGGCGCCGCCGCGGAGGAGGTCGCGGATCTCGGTGAGCAGTTCCACATCGGTGGAAGCGGTAGGCCCCGGCTCCTCTCCGCGGGCTCGTAGTTCGGCGATCTTCTTCATCGGCAGTACGACGGCGAAATAGATGACGGCGGCGGTGAGAACGAAGGTGATGATGGCGCCGAGGAAGGCACCCCAGGTGAAGACCTGACCGTTGACGGTTGCGGTTCCACCGGTCTCGCCGCCGCCGCCGACCAGACCGATCAGCGGGTTCAAGAACGAGCTGGTGAAGGAGCTGACCAGTGCGGTGAACGCCGCGCCGATGACCACGGCGACAGCCAACTCCACGACGTTGCCACGGAGCAGGAAGTCCTTGAAGCCCTTCATGGCGTACTCCTGGCCTAGAGGCGGCGATGCCGCGAACTCCGATGGCTCCTAAGGGGGCAGGAGTGTAGCCGTGAGCCTGCCCGAAGCTGCGGCCGCGGCCAGGCGCGCTGCTGTGTCCTGGTCGACGGCGACGACCACCAGGCCGATCGGCTCGGCGGGGCGCGAATCTTCGGATTCCGCGAGCGGAACGGCCAGCACGACCACGCCGGCCGCGACAACGGTGGCGCTCGGTGCGTCCTGGACGGCGGCGAGGATGTCGACCCGATCACCGGGCCGCAACAGCGCGGAGACCTCCAGATCGACCAACCGGACCGGACTGGCCACCACTCCGGCATCGAGACTGGCCGACAGGCCGGGTCCGAGCAGCCGGCGATCTGTCATGACCTCGCCGCGTCGTACCGAACCGGTGACGACCCGCCCGACGACGTCCATTCCAGGGGTCAATGCGCCGTCCGGCAACTGAGCGCTCGTACGCTCCGCCGAACGCAGGTCATCGGTCCCGATAGTGCGGCCGGCCGGGAGATCCTGGGCGGCGACGAGCACGGTGGACTGGGGTGGCTCGCTATTGACGATCGGAGGCTGCGCCGCCGGCGCCACGGCCAGAACCAGCGCGCCGGCGGCCAGCAGGGCTGCGGCAAGCCGCCGAGCGCTCAGCCAGTGCGGCGACAGTGCGAGCGAGGACAGCGCAGAGGGCGTACGGACCGGCATGCTTCGAAGCTAGGAGGCAGCGGCCTCCCGTACGTCGCCCCGGGCCAGATTGTGGAAACCGGTCGACGGGGTGTGGATGGAGCCGAATGTCAGGAGCGTCGGCTGCCCGACGAGCCGGTGGTCGAGCTGCCGGACCTCGCTGGGGCCTTGGCCGCCGAGGCCGACGAGCCCGACGAGGATGACGAAGAGGACGAAGAGGACGAAGCGGAATCCGAGGTGCTGCTCGACGAGGAGCCGGAGGAGTCCTTGGTCGACGCCGCCTCCTTGTTGTTGTTACTGGACGACGACTCCGAAGCGCTGGATGAGGAATCCGACGAACTGCTCGACGAGGACGTGGCGTCCTTGGCTGCCTCGCCGTTCTTCTTGTTCTTGGCACCGTTGATCTCTGCGCGCGAATCGTTCCGATAGAAGCCAGAGCCCTTGAACACGACACCGACCGAGCCGTACACCTTGCGCAGCCGTCCGGCGCAGACCGGACAATCGGTCAGCGCGGCATCGGTGAAGCTCTGGAACTGCTCGAAGCGGTGATCGCAGGCCGGATCGGTGCAGGCGTATTGATAGGTGGGCACGTTCGTGGGCTCCTCGGTGCGGATCGGTACTTAGCACTCTATCTGTCCGACTGCCAACCTGCCCTCCACCATCGGTGTTGCCGTGGGAGGTGGGCTGGGTCCGGCCGACAGCCGCCGGGCCAGCTTCGGAAGCGCGGCAGCCATTCGGGCGGCGTGAGGGCGCTGGACCAAAGCCAGAGCTATGAACCGCCTCGGCCGTAGCGCCGCAGGTAATCGACGTGGACTGTAGTAGTCATGACGCCGCCCGCACCTGGCCAGACTTCTTCGCTGGGCAGCGCCCCCCATGTGTCCGACGAGGCGTCCATCAGCGCTGACCGAGACCGACTCGATAGGGCGCGTGCCGAGTTCGACGCCGAGGTGATCTACCTCAACACCACGACCATGGGGCTGCCGCCGCGGCGAAGCCTGCTGGCACTGCAGGCAGCGTTGAACGACTGGCGGCGGGGGACCGCGAATCCCCTCGACTACGACGTCGTCCTGGCTTCGGCGCGCGCCTCGTACGCGGAACTGGTCTCCGTGGACCCGTCTCGGGTCGCGGTCGGCAGCCAGGTCTCGGTTTTCGCCGGGCTGGTCGCCGCCTCGTTGCCGCCCGGCAGTGACGTGCTCACCGCCGCGGGTGATTTCACCAGCATCCTGTTTCCCTTCCACGCCCAAGCTGGCCGGGGCGTCACGGTCCGCGAGGTACCACTGGAGCGCCTCGCTGATGCCGTCACGGCTCGTACCGCACTTGTGTCGGTCTCTGCGGTGCAGTCGGCAGATGGCCGCGTCGCCGACCTCGACGCCCTGCAGGCCGCCTGCGCGGGGACTGGAACGAAGATCCTGCTCGACACGACCCAAGCCGTGGGATGGCTGCCGATCAACGCCGGCGACTTCGCCTACACCGTTTGCGGCGGTTACAAGTGGCTGCTCGCTCCGCGCGGAACGGCGTTCTTCACCGTGCATCCAGACCTGTCCGACGCGCTGGTGCCGAACCATGCTGGCTGGTACGCCGGGCAGGACCGGTGGTCCAGCATCTACGGGACCCCGTTGCGGCTGGCCGCGGACGCACGGCGATTCGACCTGTCCCCGGCCTGGCACTCGTGGGTCGGCGCCGCACCGGCACTCGCCTTGCTCAACGAAGTTGGTCTTGCCGCATTGCATACCCACGGCCTGGGTCTGGCCGAACGCTTCCGCAGCGCCACCGGCCTACCCTCATCGGATTCAGCGATCGTGTCGGTCCTGGCCGACGATCTGGTCCCCGACCTCATGTCGGCAGCGGGCATCGTCGGATCGGAACGGGCCGGTCGGCTCCGGCTGTCCTTCCACGTGTCGACCAGCGAACAGGACACCGACCGGGCCGCGGCGGTCCTGGCCGGGCATCTGCGGCCCTGACTTCTGCGCCCGTCAGGTACGGGGCGTGACCCATCTGAAGAACGAGATCAGGTTGCCGTCGACGTCCACGGTGGCGAACTCACGGGTCCCGAAATCGGTGTCGGTGACGCCGTTGATCGACACCGGATGCAACACCCCACCGACGCGCAGTTCGTCGTACAACGCGTCGACCTGGTCAACTTGGATGCGGCAGCTCGCCGTCCCGGCGAGAAACGACTCGGCGCCGGATCGGATCGGCCGTTCGATCGAATCGCGCTGTTCCCAGGTGACATCGCTGGACTCCCACAGATGGATCTCGGCCTCGTCGCGGAGCAGTACGGCGAATCCGCCGTCCTGGTGCCGGACCGTGAACCCGAACTGGTCGCGATAACAGGCCACCCCGGCGGACATGTCCCGCACCGGAAGAGCCGGGATGGTCTGGCCGAGATGCACGTTGGAAGTCTGCCCGACGGCGCAACGGCTGACTACAACGCGTTCTTCGGAAGGGGAGGCAACCGGTCACAAACGACAAATTCTTCCGCTGGATGATGTCGTTTGTGACCGGTTAGCAAACACAAAGCCGCGCTCGGTGCTTCTACGGCCAAGCTGGTGGTGCCTACCAGTCCGGGTGCGTACTGCTCACGTGTCTCAGCGTCACGATGTCTTGCGGATTCTCGCCAGTCAGCCAGATGGCCTGACTGATGCCGAGATCGCCCGGGAGCTGAAGCGGCTTGGTCGTCCGGGATTCGATGGACAATCCGATCATCAATCGGCTCGGCACGGCGAGGCAACCGCTTCGTGGAGCGGCAGTAATACCGGGTGCCTCCGCCGCAGCAACGGCACACACGGCTGGCTCCGCGGCGACCGCAGCGCAACTGTGGCCGTGGGAGGGGGCAGTGCAGACCGCAGTCGCACGCTGGCTGACCGACCAAGGTGGCCGAGTGATCTCTCAGGCTGACACCGCCAGTAAAGAGCGGGGCACGGACATCGTTGCCGAGGTCGGGGGTCACCTGGTCCACGTCGAAGTCAAGGGCTGGCCGTCGAACACCACGCGGACCCTCGACGCGCCGCGGAGACAAAGCGGACGCAGCAAGCGTGCAGGCCGCGCAGTGGTTCGCCGGGGCAATGTCGACGGCGCTCAGGTTGCGCCAGACAAACCCGGACGACCGGGTCGCGGTAGCGCTGCCGGACAAGGCTCGCTACCGAAGGCTGTACGCGGAGCGGCTCACTCGTGGGCCTCTCTTTGGGCGGTCACTGAGACAGTAGGGGAGCGCCGAGGTCGCAGCCCGGACTGTCCACACCTCCCGCGAGCCGTCCACAGACACGGGCCCGTCATCCCCAGAAAACTGACCTCGACTGTGCGTAA
>JACCTM010000088.1 GCA_013812385.1 Geodermatophilaceae bacterium
CAGCACGTCGGCCGCGATGTCCAGGACGTCCTGTGGCAGGACGTAGTCCCGACCGCGTATGAGTGCGAGCGCTCGAGCAGCGGCGATCAGGCCCAGCGAGGCGCGCGGGCTGGCGCCATAGGACACCCAGCCCGCCACGTCGGGCAGCCCATGCTCCGTGGGGTGCCGGGTGGCTACGACCACCCGGACGACGTAGTCGACCAGGGCATGGTGGACGAAGACCTTGCTGGCAGTGTCCTGGAGTCGGACCAGGTCAGCAGCTTGGATGACTGTCGCTGCAGTTGGTGGTGAAACGCCCATTCGGTAGACGATCTCGCGTTCCTCGGCCGGTGTCGGGTAGTCGACGAGAATCTTCATCAGGAAGCGGTCACGCTGTGCTTCAGGGAGTGGATAGACGCCTTCGGACTCGATCGGGTTCTGGGTGGCCATCACCAGGAACGGACGAGGCATCGGATAGGTCTTTCCACCGATGGAGACCTGCTGTTCGGCCATCACCTCGAGCAGCGCGGACTGCACCTTGGCCGGCGCCCTATTGATCTCATCGGTCAGGACGAAGTTGGCGAAGATGGGGCCCAGCTCGGTGTCGAAGGCGTCCTTTCCCTGCCGATAGACCCGGGTCCCGACGATGTCGGCCGGAACGAGGTCCGGGGTGAACTGCAGCCGGGCGAAACTCGCTCCGACCGTCGAGGCCAGGGTTTCCACGGCCAGGGTCTTGGCGACGCCCGGAACGCCTTCGATGAGCAAGTGTCCCTTGGCCAGCAGCCCGACCACCATGCGCTCGAGCATCCGGTCCTGCCCCACGATGACCTGCTTGATCTCGAACAGAACGCGCTCGATCTCCCCGGCGTCCTGGGCTGGTGGAACAGGAGCTGGGGCGCTCATCGAGCTCCTCCTGGCGATCGGCCGATGACGGGACGGGACTGCTTCTAATGGGTGGGGCTGCGTCGTCTCATGCGGGCATCCGACGCGGGTCCCACCACACACCGGCGGGCGTGAACTGTCTGTGAAGCGGCTGCTCCCCCGTTGCCACCACCGGATACGCCGAGTGCCGGGAACCGGACACACCGAGCCAACCGACGTCCTATGGGCCAGGCACCGGTGCTACAGTTCCTGGTGCGTCGGGCAGCTCCCCCCGTGGCTGCCCGACGCTTTAACTTGTCTATCCCGGATCCGTGTCTGTCCCGGCGCTGGGGTCAGTTGACCTGACGATGCCCGTCTTCCCAGAATTCCTGCCGAAGCTTGAACTTCTGGATCTTGCCGGTGGACGTCCTCGGAATCTCCTGACGAAACTCCACCGCCTTCGGAGTCTTGTAGCCGGCCAGCTTGGACTTCACGTGCGCGATGATGTCGTCCTCGGTGGCAGTCTGACCTTCGGCGAGTACGACCAGGGCGGTCACCTTCTCCCCCCACCTGTCATCGGGTAAGCCGATGACAGCGACCTCGGCCACCGACGGATGACTGAAGACGGCATCCTCGACCTCGATCGAGGAAACGTTCTCCCCCCCGGTGATGATCACATCCTTCTTACGATCCGAGATCGTGACGTAGCCGCCGTCGTCGATGGTTCCGCCGTCGCCGGTGTGGAACCAGCCGTCTTGGATTGCCTCGTCGGTCGCGTCGGGATTGTCCCAGTAAGCGCCCATGACCACGTTGCCGCGTACCAGGATCTCGCCTGAATCGGAAATCTTGGCCCGCGTGCCCAGCCCAGGAACTCCGGCCCGGGACAGCAGGGAGGCCTTGTCCTCGACCGCCAACTCGTCGTACTCCGCGCGCGACCGGTTCACCGTCAGCAACGGGGTGGTCTCGGTGAGGCCATAGATCTGGTTGAACTCCCAGCCCAACTCCTGCTCGACTCGGGCGATGGTCCGCGAAGGCGGTGGCGCCCCGGCAACGACGATCCGGGTGGTGCCGTGACCAGGAGCCTCGCCCTCGAGCTGGCCGGCCGCATCCAATGTCATGTTCCACACCGCCGGGGCTCCGGCCGCCAAGGTGACGCCGTGCTTGTCGACCCGCCGGAGGATCTCGGCGCCATCGATTTTCCGGATGATCACGTTGGTGGCGCCGACGCCGGCCGCGGAATACAGCAGTCCCCAGCCGTTGCAGTGGAACTGCGGCAGCGTGTGCAGGTACACGTCCCGGTCGGACATCTGCATGTGCATCGCGAAGGTGACCGAGTTGATCCAGATGTTGCGGTGGGTCAGCTGCACGCCCTTGGGTCGCGCAGTCGTGCCGCTGGTGTAGTTCAGGGTTGCGGTCGCGTCCTCGTCCGGTTCCGACCAGGGCCGCGGTTGCGCCTCGAAGCGCAGCAAGGCGTCGTCGCTCTCGTCACCGAGCAGGAACTTGTGCTCGGCGGGAATGGCCGACAGCGTCTTGTCCAGCTCCGGGTCCACCAACAAGACCCTCGCGCCGCTGTGTTCGGCAATGTAGGCAACTTCCTCGGCCTGAAGTCGGAAGTTGATGGGCACCAGGATGCGGCCGGAAGACGGTACGGCGTAGAGCAGTTCGAGGAGACGGGCGGAGTTGTGACTGACGATGGCCACCCGCTCACCCACGCCGATGTCCAGTTCGTCCAGACCCGCTTGAATGGCCCGGCCACGGCGGGCCAGTTCGCGGTAGGTAACGGAGCCGAGAGACCGCGCCGGCTGATCGGGCTCGTCGATCACGCCGATCCGGTCGCCGTAGACGAGTTCGGCCCGGTCGATGAAGTCGCTGGTCAGCAGAGGCACACGCATGCTGCCACGCTAGTCGGCAACGGCGCTGGACTGCGACGAATCTGGCCGATCCCCGCCGACCGCTCAGACCGCTCCGGCGAGAGTCGGTTCTACTTCCCGTGGCTCCCGTGGCTCCCGTGGCTTCGGTGGCAAGGCGCGGTCTCGGCGAGATCGCCACGCCCGCTCCGCCATTGTGACGCCGATGGCAACGATCGCGGCACACGCCCAGCCCAACAGGACGTCGACGACGTAGTGCTCGCCCGAGTACACCAGGATCAACCCCATCAGCAGGGGGTAGCACGCGAGGATGACCCGGAGCGTGCGTGCGAGGACCGGCCAGAAGAACAACAGCACCAGAACGGCGTACGCGGTGTGCAGTGACGGTATGGCTGCGACCAGATTGACCTTGGCCTGCCCCTGATCCAGTAGCGCCCCTGCGCGGTCCAGGCCGATGACCTCCCAGCCCAGGCCCGACAGTCGATCCACCTCGGGAATGACTCCCCGGTTGGCGGCGTACCAGGGGGGCGCAGCGGGAACCAGAACGTAGGTCGCAACGCCGAGCAGAGCCACCCCGATGAAGCGTGCGGTGAAGCCGATCCATCGCCGACGATCGCGTAGCCACAGGACCGCCGCGATGATCGGCGTGACGAAGAAGTGCGAGACGTAGACCGCGGTGACCAGGACATGCCACCAGGCTGCGCCTTCGCCGGCAACCCAACCTCCTGACGGACCCAGCTGGTCCTGGAGCCACACCGTCGGCAGGGTTCCACCGAACATGGCCGATTCCAGGGCTGCCAGATCGTTCACATGTACGGTCATTCCGAGGGAATCGGCCAGGCCACGAGTCAGGTCATAGAGCACGAGGATCCCGACGAACGGGAGCCAGTCCAGGAGCAGGCCGGCCACCGCGCGCCAGCCGCGGCCCACGCACCCGATCGACAGTCCGATCAGCACCCAGCAGAACAGCGCCAGTCGCTCGGTCGGCAGTCCCACGTTGAGGATGAAAATGCCCAGGACGACGCCGTACGCCGCCGCCAGCCAGCTTCGGATCCGCGACCAGTTCACCGGCTGGACCACCAGAATGCCGGTCGAGGCCTCCGCGGACATGCGCGCACCCTAAGCGACGTTGGGGTCGGGCACCTCACACCGCCCGCCGGTCGTGAATGCGGGAGAATGCAGAAGGGCGCGATCAGCGCCGATGAGGGGAGGCGCGACCTGTGGGTGCGAGCAAGGACAGTTTCGGCGCGTTGGGCACGTTGGCGATCGGCGAGAGGTCGTACAAGGTCTATCGGCTGGCCGCCGTCGAGGGCGCGGACAAGCTCCCGTACAGCCTCAAGGTGCTGTTGGAGAACCTGCTGCGCAACGAGGACGGTGCGAACATCACCGCCGACCACATCCGCGCCGTGGCCGCATGGGACCCGCAGGCCGAACCCGACCAGGAGATCCAGTTCACGCCAGCGCGGGTGATCATGCAGGACTTCACCGGAGTCCCGTGCGTCGTCGACCTGGCCACCATGCGCGAGGCAATGGTCACCCTCGGCGGGGATCCCGCCAAGATCAACCCGCTGACGCCCGCGGAACTCGTGATCGACCACTCAGTCATCGCCGACGTGTTCGCGCGCAGCGACGCCTTCGAGCGCAATGTGGCCTTGGAGTATGAACGGAACGAGGAGCGCTACCAGTTCCTCAGGTGGGGGCAGACGGCGTTCGAGCAGTTCAAGGTCGTTCCGCCCGGAACCGGGATCGTGCATCAGGTCAACATCGAACACCTTGCCCGCGTCGTCTTTCTCGGTGGAGATGGCGATGTCAGGACCGCCTACCCCGACACCTGTGTGGGAACCGATTCACACACCACGATGGTCAACGGCCTGGGTGTCCTGGGGTGGGGCGTCGGCGGGATCGAGGCCGAGGCGGCGATGCTCGGCCAACCCATCTCCATGCTCATCCCGCGCGTCGTCGGCTTAAAGCTCACCGGGGCGCTGCCCGATGGCGCCACCGCCACCGATCTGGTCCTCACCATCACCGAGATGCTCCGTGAGCATGGCGTGGTCGGGAAGTTCGTCGAGTTCTATGGCGACGGGGTTGCCGCCGTTCCGTTGGCCAACCGCGCCACGATCGGGAACATGAGTCCGGAATTCGGTTCCACGGCAGCGATGTTCCCCATCGACGACGAGACGGTGCGCTACCTCGAGCTGACTGGCCGTACGCCGGAGCAGCGTGCGCTGGTCGAGGGCTACTGCAGGGAGCAGGGCCTGTGGCACGACCCAACCCGGGAGGCCGCCTACTCCGAGTACCTGGAACTGGACCTGGGCTCGGTCGTGCCATCCATCGCCGGTCCCAAGCGTCCGCAGGACCGGGTGGC
The DNA here is from genome assembly GCA_013812385.1 of Geodermatophilaceae bacterium. Lineage (GTDB taxonomy): Bacteria > Actinomycetota > Actinomycetes > Mycobacteriales > Geodermatophilaceae > JACCQS01. The sequence continues at coordinate 5,074 of JACCTM010000088.1, forward strand.
GCTGTCCGATGCCAAGGCGTCCTTCCGCGAAGCGTTGCCGGACTACGCACGCGGAGCCGAACGCACTCCGCTCAGCACCCGCTCCACCGTCGACAAGGCGGTCGAGGACACCTTCCCGGCCAGCGACCCGCCGGCGCTCGGCGAACGGGAGGGCAACGGCGCGCCGCACGGTGCACCGCAGGGCCCCCCGTCCACGGCCGCAGAGGACACCGACCGGATCTCCCAACCCGTCCAGGTCACCATGGAGGACGGCACGCAAACCTCCGTCGATCACGGCCACGTGGTCATCGCGTCGATCACCTCGTGCACCAACACCTCCAATCCATCGGTCATGCTCGGTGCAGCACTACTCGCCAAAAAGGCAGTCGAACGTGGACTGAGCACCAAGCCATGGGTCAAGACCTCCCTCGCTCCGGGGTCGAAGGTGGTCATGGACTACTACGACAGGGCTGAGCTCATTCCGTACCTGGAAAAGCTCGGCTTCCATCTGGTCGGTTACGGCTGCACGACCTGCATCGGCAACTCCGGTCCATTACCCGAACCGGTCTCGGCGGCGGTCAACGAGGCCGACCTGGCTGTCGTCGCGGTGCTGTCGGGCAACCGCAACTTCGAGGGCCGGATAAACCCCGACGTGAAGATGAACTACCTGGCCTCGCCGCCGCTGGTGATCGCCTACGCCCTGGCTGGGACGATGGACCTCGACCTGACCAGCGACCCACTCGGCCAGGACCCGAACGGCAACGACGTCTTCCTGCACGACATCTGGCCCACGCCGCAGGAGATCCAGGCGACGATCGAGGCGTCGGTCAGCGCGGAGATGTACACCCGCGACTACGCCGACGTTTTCGCCGGCGACGAACGCTGGAAGTCCCTGCCCACACCGGAGGGCGATCTCTTCCAGTGGGACGAGACCTCGACCTACGTACGCCGCCCGCCCTATTTCGAAGGGATGTCCGACCAGCCCTCCGACGTCACCGACATCAGCGGCGCCCGAGTCCTCGCGGTCCTCGGCGACTCTGTCACCACTGACCACATCTCCCCCGCCGGCTCGATCAAGGCCGACTCACCGGCCGGCAGGTATCTCAGTGAACACGGGATCGACAAGCGGGACTTCAACTCCTACGGCTCGCGGCGCGGCAACCACGAGGTGATGATTCGCGGGACCTTCGCCAACATCAGGCTGCGCAACCTCCTGGTCCCCGACGTCCAGGGCGGCTTCACCGTCAACCACCTCACCGGTGAACAGCAGCCCATCTACGACGCCGCTATGGCTTACGCCGAGGCTGGGATCCCGCTGGTGATCCTGGCCGGCAAGGAGTACGGCTCCGGTTCCTCGCGGGACTGGGCGGCCAAGGGGACGGCCCTGCTCGGAGTACGCGCGGTCATCGCGGAGTCCTACGAGCGGATACACCGATCGAACCTGATCGGGATGGGCGTCCTGCCGTTGCAGTTCCTCGACGGCCAGACCGCGGAGTCGTTGGGACTCAAGGGTGCCGAGGAGTTCTCGGTCACCGGCATAACGGCAATGAACCAGGGACCCACTCCGCGCGAGGTGACCGTACGGGCGGGCGAGAAGGAGCTCCGTG
>JACCTM010000141.1 GCA_013812385.1 Geodermatophilaceae bacterium
AAGCCGCTCCATCTGGGCAGCCTCATCGTCCAGCAACTCCAACCACGAGCGGCCAAGCCGGTCTCGGGTGATGGCAATCATCACGGGCCAGAGGACGATCCGCCCCCGGTCCATCGGCTCCCAGTCACCGCTACCGGTTGGCGAGCCATCAATGTTGCATCCTGAGGCCCGGAAGTGGATTTACCCTACCGAGGGCGTCGGTCGCATCGGGTGCGGAATCGGCGATCGGGTCTCGGAGCTTGTCATCGTGGTTTGCTCTCCCTCTCTTGGTGTCAAGTCTGCGCGGCGACTGCCGCCTGGCGTGGTCGTGTGGTCGCAAGATCGCGGAACGTGTCGGCCAGGTCGGCGGCAGCCCCCGATCCGCTTGATCCCGGGTAGTTCGGTCAAGCTCGGATCACAGACGGTCACTCGATGCAGACGTAGCACTCCGTTCTGAGCGCGATCTTGCATCGTGGTGCGATCCGATCTCGACAACGGAGTCGGGCGTGTCGCGGCATTGTTGACTTTGAGTTACTGCCGCGATCTCCGGACGACTTCTCAACCGCATGGGCATCCGTCCACCCTTCCAAGATCTCTTCCGAGTCAGTGTTGATCAGGACATCGGTTCGCGGGGCACACCGCGACTCGGCGGCCAAGTGTTCACAGATGAGTGAAGCGTTATCGCTTTGCTGTGGTCGACGCCTGCGCTTCTTCGTGCGGATCCCGCGGCAACCGGACTCGTAGCCGGGCTCCGGCCACCTCGGACTCGGTCACGGCCACCGTTCCGCCGTGCGAAGCCACGACCTCGGCGACGATGGCTAACCCGAGGCCACTGCCGCCGAGGCTGGCACTGCGGTGCTCGTCGAGTCGGACGAAGCGGTGAAAGACCCGCTCGCGATCGGCCACCGGTATCCCAGGTCCGTCGTCAGAGACCTCGACCACCGCATCCGAACCGTCGGCGAATACCGAGATGCGCACCTGGCTGCTGGCGTGGCGCTCGGCGTTGTCCACCAGGTTGCGGATCACCTGGTCGAGTTGATGCCGGTTCCCGCGAACTCGCACCGGATCCACCCGTCCGCGGACTGCCAGCCCGGTGGCGCGCCGCAGTCTGGCTCGTTGGCGCTGGGCCAGGTCATCGAGGTCCACGTCCTCGACGTGCAGCGGCAGTCCGCGCTCGTCGGCTCTGGCCAGCATGAGCAGGCTCCCGACCAGCCGGTCCAATCGGGCTGTCTCGGCCATCAACTCCTGGCACACCGTCGGCAAAGCAGTGGCATCGGGGTGCACGGTAAGGCCCTGCAGTCCGGCGTTCAATGCGGTGATCGGGCTGCGTAGCTCATGGCTGGCATCAGCGACGAACTGCCGCTGGGTCCGCTGCGCAGCCTCCAATCGGCCCAGCATGTCGTTCATCGTCCGGGCCAAGCGCCCCACCTCGTCGTCAGCCGGCGTTACCGGGACCCGCTCGGACAAGTCCTGCGCCGAGATCCGGGCGACCTGTTCGCGAATGGCCTCGACTGGCCGCAGCGACCTGCCGGCGACAACGAATGTGGCACCGCCCACGACCACGACCAAGAGCGGGACGCCTATGGCCAACAGTAGGACGAGCCGGGCAATCGACTCATGGGCCGGCTCCAACGACTGCCCGACCAGGACCACATAGTCCTCATCCGGGCCTGCGACTCCGGTGCTGACGACAACGTAGGTGTCTTCTCCGACCGGAAGCCGCTGTTGCACGCTGGCCGTGGTTCCGGGTCTGGGCCGCAGATCGGCGATCGCCGCCTCCCCCTCCAGTTCCGGTGACGAGGTGACAACGGTGCCATCCGCGAGGAGGACTTGCGCAACCGAGAGTTCTCCCGGAGCGCCTGCCATGCTCTGCCGGATACCAGCGCTCCCGCTGTCGGCCAACTGGGCGGCGACCGTCGCGGCGCGTTGGGTCGCGGCCTGCTGCACGGACTGGGTGAGCCCCCGTTGTAGCAGCAGGACCACGGCTAGTGCCCCGACCGCGAGGGCCACTGCACTGACCAGTGCAGCAGCCGCCGCCGAACTGCGTCGCACGCCCCACCGGGAAAAGGGCCGCAGTCGGGACTCGTTCACCCCAGCATCGTGCACCCGGCGTTGCTAACTACCCGTCGCTGCCCTCAGCCTCGGTGCCTTCGCCGGCCTCGGTGCCTTCGCCGGCCTCGGTGCCTTCGCCGGCCTCGGTGGCGTCGTCGGCTCCGTCCTGCGGGTTAGCAGCTGGGCCGCCATCGCATTCCTGGCCGGTGATGGAGTCGATCCCATTCTCACAGTCGACCCCGTCGACCTCCTCTGCCGGGTTCGAGCTCTCGGACTCGGCGGCTGCACCGCCGGGATCCGGGGCCTGCTGCTGAACTGACCCGACCGGAGCAGCCGCACCAGATGCCGA
>JACCTM010000148.1 GCA_013812385.1 Geodermatophilaceae bacterium
TGTCGTGACATTGCAGCCGACCGTAGGGATGCAGCAGCGGTAGGGTGTCGACGAAGCTCGCAATCGCTCCGTTGCTGACCTGCATCCGTACGTCACCGTGCCGCTCGAGCAGCGGCCGGAGCATCTCACCATTGACCCCGGGTGCGATCTCGTAGAGGTCCAGTCCGGACATCGGCGCGTAACGCTCCTCCAGCTTCAGCGCATCCCAGACGGCCATCCAGAAGGCCGCCGCCCGAGTGACATCCGGAAACTGCGCCGACAGTGCGTCGACGAGCAGCTCAGGCCCCAGTGATAGGAGCTTGTCGATCGCGCCGACCAGCTTGCCGGGCTCGAGCCCGAACTCCTCGGCGATGCGTTCAGCGTCGGCCTTCGCGACATAGGCCCGGATCTCGGCTTGGTAGGTGTGCCCACCGATCTGCGCAACGTCCTCGGTGGGCAGGTTGTCGTAGACGTTGGAGATGTAGACCAGGAAGACCTTGTAACGCAGGAAGCCCAGGGCGGTCATCGGGGTGGTCGCATCCAGAGCGAACGAACTCACGTGGGCGGCATGGTCGGACACGTTCTCCCGGGCCAACGCCAGCACGTGTTCGGAGTAGTCGCACATCATGTAGTGCAGGCGGCGGTAGTACTCCGCCCCGTGTTCGGCATCCAGTTTTGCGAATTCGTCGAGCCAGGTCTTGGCCTGGTTGCCGTTCCCGACGCCGAGTTCGATGACATAGAGCTCGTCGGGCAGAGCGTTGTGCGCGGCCAGATCGTCCCAGACGACAAACATCTCTTGGATGAGTTCGTGCACCCCGGCGATATTTCGAGCATCGCTCTCCCCGCCCGGCAGAGCCTGCTCGTACAGCCGTCCGGTCACTTTCTCCCAGACCCCGAGGAAGCGCCAGTACAGCGAATTGAACTCCCAGATTCGGCTCGTGGTTCCGGTGGACCAGTCCTCGAGATAAACCCGTTCCAGCCCTTCGGGCTCGCTGCGGCGGGCCAGTACGTCGCGCACCACGTCGGCGAGATCGGCGTCGGCGCACCGACGCAGGTCGACTGCGATCTCGAGGTTGTCCTCGTCCGGCTCGGCGTTGGCACCGTTGCGCGCAGCCGGCGAAAGGATGGGCCGTACGTCGATGACATTTCGGAAATTGTTCTTGTACTGCACCCAGTCACAGACCAGCCGCAGCCGCGACAGGTCGAGGTCGTCCTGGCACAGGGCGTCGACGATGGGCGACAGGCACGCCGTCAGGTCCAGCGCTCTGGTCCCCCGCAGTTTCTTGGTCGGACGTACCTCAACCAGCATTGTCATCCCTTCCGGTGCCGATGTCTTGGCTCTCGGTCGCTGTGCTCGCCGTACGCGGTGGGATGCCGGCGCGTTCGAGCAGTTCGGGTACGACCTGTTCCTGTCCGAAGGCCATGACATGTACCCCGGCCACGCCAGTGGTCTCACGCAGTTTCTCGATGGTCTCGACGCACAGCGCCATGCCCTGTGCGGCAACCCGATCCGATGCAACGCCGCGTAACCGCCGTACGACATGGTCGGGAATGTGGATGCCGGGCACCTTGGATTGCATGAACTCCATCGCCCGTACGGTGCGAATCGGGCCGACTCCGGCGATCACGCCGCAGCGTTGCTCGAGTCCGAGGTCGGTGACCTCTCGCATCCACCGGCCGAAGATGTCCAGGTCAAAGACGAACTGGGTCTGGATGAACTCGGCGCCGGCGGCGACCTTCTTCCCCATTCGTTGGGCACGAAAGCGCAGGGGCGGTGCGAAGGGGTTCTCGACCGCTCCGATCAGCCAGTGCGGCGCCGGTTTGACCGGCTTGCCCGAGAGCAGCCGTCCCTGGTCGCGCATCAGCCGTGCGGTCCAGATCAGTTGGACGCTGTCCAGATCGAAGACCGGCATCGCGTCGGGATGATCGCCGAAGCTCGGATGGTCGCCGGAAAGCATCAGGACGTTGGGGATGCCGACGGCGTCGGCCGAGATCAGATCCGATTGCAGGGCGATCCGGTTGCGGTCGCGGGTGGTCAGCTGCATCACCGGCTCGACGCCATTGCGCAGGGCCAAGATGCTTCCCGCCCAGCTGGCCAGGCGGGTGTGTGAGCCCTGATTGTCGGTGATGTTGGCGGCGTCCACCCAGTCTCGGAGCAGCTCCGCCTTGTTCGTGATCGCCCCAGCGTCGGCACCGCGCGGCGGCCCGATCTCCGCGGTGACCGCGAATCGGCCGGAGTGCAGCGCCGTTCGCAGCCGTCCCTTCCCGGCCGGGATCATGCTGTGGGTCCCCCGGCCACCAGTCGGAGGTCGGTCAGGACCAGATGGGTCCGGGTCAGGCCGTCATCGGGAGTCCACAGGTCGTCGTCGCGGCCCTGCCAGTAGTTCACCCAGGAGCTCTTTCCCCACTCCCGATGGTCGATGGGGCGCTGCAGCAGGGTCAGGTCGCTGACTCTGCCCTCCTGCTCGGCCCGCTCGTAGGCCGTGACCCAGACACACTGGGTGTCGGGATAGACCTCGCAGGCACCGGTGGCCGACACGCCTCCGCAGGGGCCGTTACGCAGCTGCTTGGGGCAGGTCATCGGGCAGGCGTAGCCGGTTGCAGGCAGCGCGCACTGACCGCACATCCGGCACCCGAACGCGCTCCCCTTGACCTGCTTCTCGACCCGGGTGAACGCCTTGCCCAGCCGCTCGTGCCGTTCGAGGAAGCCGGCGATAAAGCGCTTCACCGGGCCGGGGGTCAGCAGGCGATGCAACAGGTACATCGAATGTGCCGACCATGAGGGCCTGGTCGGTCGGGGCCAGGCCGCCCCTCTGATGACCATCGAGTTCTATCATCTCCTCAGCAAGCTGGCCCGGGTAGCCGCTTTCGACCACAAATTGCCCGGCCCGGCCTTTGTGCCTGCAGCACAACCCCGAGCCAGGCTGTTTCAGCCGTACGGCGTGAGGAGTTGATCGACGGGCGCGAAGTCGTCGGTCAGGATCAATGGGTCCAGGCCGAGAAAGTCGTCGAGCTGCGGCTGTCTCACCATCGACATCGGGGTGGCCCGATCGAGCAGGCCGGCTCCGATCGCGACCCTGTCCAGCGGCTTGTCGGAGGCCAGCACCACGATGTTCCCGCCGCGCGCGCCGCTCAGGTCACCGGTGGGGCTGATCACCACCAGGTGCTCGAAGATCGAGGCCACGGTCGCGATCTCTGCCCGGGCAAAGTCCAGCGGGTCGTGATCGATGACGTTGAGCGCATACAGCCCGCCGGGCACGAGTGCCCTCGATACCTCTGCGACTGCTTCGCGCGTGGTCAGATGCCAGGGAACGGCCACCCCACCGAAGGCATCCCCTACCACGACGTCGGACCGGTCGCTCGGCGCTTGGGCCAGACCCACTCGTCCGTCGCCCACTGTGACCTGCAGCTCGTCGACGGCTGGGAGCCCGAGCCGCTCGCGGTCCAAAGCGACCACTCCTGGGTCGAGCTCCACGACTGTGTTGACTCCCCCGGGTCGGGTATTCAGCAGGTACCGCGGCAGGGTCATCCCCCCGCCACCGATGTGCAGGACCGACAGCGGCGCACCGGGTGCCGCATGCGCGTCGAGGCCGGCTGCGATGGCCCGGGAGTAGGCGAACTCGAGGCGGGTCGGGTCGTCGAGGTCGACGTAGCTGTGCCGCAGGGTGTCCAGGATCAGCAGCCGTCCGCTGTCGGAGACCGACTGCACGCTGGCGCAGTGATAACGCGTCTCGGTGTCACAGGGTTGTGGTGCAAGCACACCGAGACCGGCGCCCACGACGACGACGACCAGCGATGCCGTCGTGGGCCGCCGCATCGTTCTCGGTTCACCGGTCGCCGATCGACCCGAGGTCAGCAGCATCGCCAGGCCGGCCAGGGCCAGGAGTCCCCCGGTGCAGAGCAGGATGATGCTGGTCGGGACCAATGCGACCAGAACGAATCCGGTCAAAAAGGTGGCCACGATCGCCCCGAGAGTGCTGATGCCCGAGAGCCGCCCGACCACCGAGCCGGTCTCGGCGAGGCTGGCCAACTGCAGCTTGACGACCATCGGCGGGACCGCCGAGAGCAGTGCCGCGG
>JACCTM010000224.1 GCA_013812385.1 Geodermatophilaceae bacterium
TGACCGGCCACGGTGTCGATGCGGGCGGGTCGACACCAAAGCCCTCCGAGACTGCCGTCGCGGACATACCACTTCCGGTGCCGGACACGAATGTGACCGCGCATCTCGCTAACTACCGACAAGGCGACCCGCCGCTCGAGCTGACGGTCCAGCTAGTCGTCAAGGCAGGCGTTCTACCGACGTTCGCGAACGACGATCTACCGGACCTCCCACCCGAGCTTGATGGCTGGTTCTTCCAAACCTCCGAGACCACGTGGCGCACGCCTGGTGAAGTGGCGGACAGGCTCGACGGAAGCAGTGATCCGACTCAGCGGTACTGGCTATGGCAGCTGCTCGGGCAGGCGTGCGCTGTTAAGTGCCGGCCTAGGGACACGGAGCGGGAGGACACCGTGGCAGCGCGTGCCGTGAAGTCGGTGGCCGCGGAGGTCGTCGCTGAGGACGAGTACACGTACGACCAGGTGCGGCGCACCATGCAACTCGACCTCGACTACCTATCGCCGCCGTTACCGGAGTGAGGCAAACAGCCAGGCCGCGATCGTGCCTGGTTACCGCGACTGAGTCGGCTGTCCCGGAATCTGTGTTGGTTCGTGCCTCTGCAGCACCACGCTACGAGGCGCCAGGATGCCTATCAAGTTTGTCCGCCTTGCTGAAGAAGTCGCTTCGGGGCCCCGTGTTGCTCACCAGAACTCAACTACGTGCGGAAGTGCACAAGTTGACTTGCGCGAGAAAGAGCTAGCGGGCCATGTCGACGAAGCGGCTGTAATGACCCTGGAAAGCGACGGTCACGGTGCCGGTCGGGCCGTTGCGGTGCTTGACCACGAGCAGGTCAGCCTCGCCAGCCCGCGGTGACTCGGGCTCGTAGAAGTCCTCGCGGTGGATCAGCAGCACAACGTCGGCATCTTGTTCCAAAGATCCGGACTCGCGAAGGTCCGACAGCATCGGCTTCTTGTCCTGGCGCTGTTCGGGGCCACGGTTGAGCTGGCAGACCGCGATCACCGGGACGTCGAGTTCCTTGGCCAGCAGCTTGAGCTGGCGGGAGAACTCCGACACCTCCTGCTGACGGGATTCCACCTTGCGGCCGCTGGTCATCAGCTGCAGGTAGTCCACGATCACCAGCCGCAGGTCGTGCCGCTGTTTGAGCCGCCGCGACTTGGCCCGGATCTCCATCATCGTCAGGTTCGGCGAGTCGTCGATGTAGAGCGGCGCGTCGGCGACCTCGCCCATCCGCCGGCCCAGCTTGGTCCAGTCGTCGTCGTTCATGTGTCCGGAGCGCATGTGGTGCAGAGGAACCTTGGCCTCGGCCGACAGGAGCCGCATGGTGATCTCTGACTTGCTCATCTCGAGCGAGAAGATCACCGAGGTCATCCCGTTCTTGATCGAACAGTTGCGGGCTATGTCCAGCGCGAGAGTCGAGTTGTGCGTCGGGATCAGCGCCTCGCTGGCCAGATACATGTGCTCGTTGTTGTCCACCCGCACGCAGCGCACCGCAACGCTCGGGACCTCCCGTACGTCGACGATGTCGAGTTCGGGCCGAGCCACCTCCGAGCGTACGAACGAGACGCGGTACGGCGCCTCCGGGCGATCCTCGCGATGTCCGCTGACCTCCGAGGGGTTCACCGGCAGGTACCCGTTGCTGATGATCAGATCGACCACGTCGGCTGCCAGCCGGAGATCGGCGAAGGACAGATGCACCCCACAAGCCCCCGGCTCGACCTTCTGAGCGTCCAACACCCCGGACAACAGTTCGTGACGCTGGTCGGCCGAGGACCGTAGGTACTCCAGCGGTATCCCCGGCGCCGTTCCCGCCCCGACTCCTAAACCCAGCACGTACGGCCGTACCGGCAGGTCGACCTCGGGCAACTGCAACGCAACAGCCACCGCAATCGCGTGCCGGACCTGGCCGGGGGCGCCACAGTTGGCCAGCGCTGCGATCTCGAACGTCGTCGCGATCTGACGGGACCCGTCGACCGGCGTTCCACCCAGAATCGCCTCGGCCGCCGCGGCGCCGTAGAGCGCCACGGACCCGTCCGGAAGCGGCTGCCGATCGTCGACTCGGTGCGCGCTCGAGAGGTACTCGGCCGGCTCGTCCACCCTGATCGTCGTACGCCACTGGTGGTCGGCATCCGCTGTGATCACCGTGCCATCGGAGAACTCGACCTCGAAGCACGGCCGGTCCACCATCACCTCGGTCGCGGCCACCACCCGGGTCGGGCGCCCGTCGGCACCGAGCAGCCAGTCGCCCACCGCTACAGCACCCATGGTCGTCCAACCGGTGGGGGTGGGCAGCGCGGTATCCAGGGCGAGTGCCTTCCCGAGGGCCGGCCGCGCCGCGACCAGGACGAGCTGGCCGGGATGCAGGCCATGGGTCTTCTCGTCGAGCTCTTCGAAGCCGGTTTTCACCCCGAGCGACACACCACCACGCGAGGAGATCGCATCGATCTCGTCCATCGTGCCCTGCAGCAGCTTCTCCAGGACCACGTAATCCTCGGACATCCGCCGCTCGGTCACGTCATAGACCTCGGCCTGGGCCCGATCGACGATCTCGTCGACCTCACCGCCGCGGCCGGAGGCTGCGCCGTACCCGAGTTGCACAATCCGGGTCCCCGCCTCGACCAGCCGGCGCAGGATCGCCCGCTCGGCAACGATCGTCGCGTAGTAGCCGGCATTCGCCGCCGTGGGCACCGACGAGATCAGCGTGTGCAGGTACGGCGCCCCGCCGACGCGCAGGAGGCTTCCGGACTTGGTCAGCGCCGAGGAGACGGTGACCGGATCGGCCGGCTCACCGCGGGAGTACAGGTCGATGATCGTGTCGTAGACCAGCTGGTGCGCGGGACGATAGAAGTCCCCACCCCGAACGGTCTCGATGACGTCGGCGATCGCATCCTTGGACAGCAGCATGCCGCCGAGCACCGACTGCTCGGCCGCGAAGTCCTGCGGTGGCTGCCGATCGAACTCAGACGGTGACCGGTCCAGGTCATCCGCGA
>JACCTM010000239.1 GCA_013812385.1 Geodermatophilaceae bacterium
ATGGCTGGCTGATCTTCAAGGCACCACTGGCCGAGCTCGGAGTTCATTCCCACGGGGACTCGACGGTGGACCTGCATCTGATGTGCGACGACATCGCCACAACGGTGGCCGACCTCAGGTCCCGGGGGGTCAAGACCGGCCCGGTGTCTGACGTGGGCTATGGCTTCTGCACGAGGATCCGTTTGCCCAGCGGCGCCGAGGTCGGCTTGTACGAGCCGCGACACACGAACGGCCTCAGCCCTTGACAGCTTTACCGTCGACGAGTGCGGCGAGCCCGTCGAGGACTAACTGCAGGCCGAACTGGTAGGCGTGGTCAGGATCGTGTGCACTTCCATATTCCACGCCGGCTGCGGTTCCGATTCGCGTGGCCAGCGGATAGGCCAATGGGTCGAGGATCTGCGCGAGAAGTGAGGCGTTGGCAGCCCACCACTGTTCGTCATTCATGGCGCTTTCCTGACGAGCGGCGCGGGCGTCGGCGGATGCGCGGGCCGAAGCCTGTACGAAGCTCAACAGGTGGGTGAGCGCATCGTCGCAGTCGACGTCGTCGAGGCCGATTCCGGCCAGCGCCGAGAGCTCATGTTCGTACTTGGCCATCAGCCCGGGGCCGAGCGGGGGGCGAAGCGTAGAAATCGTCGCTGCCCAGGGGTGGGCGTCGAACAGGATGCGGTTCTCCTCGGCGACCGCGAGCAGCCGATCTCGCCAGGGCGCTCCGGTGGTGTCCCTGCGCGGCATTTCGGCGTAGGCGGCATCGAGCATGAGATCCAGCAACTCGGCCTTGCCGGGCACGTAGGTGTACAGAGTCATCGCGGCCACGTGGAGTTCCTTGGCCAGTCGACGCATTGTCACGGCTTCAAGGCCCTCACGGTCGGCCAACCGGTTAGCCGCGACGACCACCGCGTCTAGTTTCAGTCCTCGCTCGGGGCCACGCCGCCGCCCTGCTGCCGCGTCCGGCCACAGCAACGCGAGGGTTCGGGCTGGGTCGCCGGCGCTGGTGCGTTCGATGGACACGTGACCATGGCCTCCTCGAGTGGAACTATACGTCGTACAGTGTACGGTGTACGGGTACTCATAGCCCACCCGGCTTCCAGTTCTTTCCTCGTGGAGCACTTCGGCTTCGACCAGGAGATGGCAGCCGACGGCTTCGCATCGCTGAGCCGACAGGACGTGGGCATGAACGTCGTGTTTCTGCGCCGCGGCCTGGCTACCCTGCCCGACGATCAGCGGAATGATCACGCGGCCGGGCTCATCCTCGCGTTTGCCGTGGATGACCTCGAGGGAGAACTGGCTCGCCTGCAGGCCGAGGGCGTGGCCATCACCATGCCGCTCACCGACGAGGAGTGGGGCGAGCGCGCCTTCCAGGTTCGTGACCCGAATGGGGTCATCGTCCAACTGCTCGACTGGAATGCGCCCAGCACTGGTTGACCCGGCCCTCGTGCAGGCCCCGTACGGCCCTGTCGTCGCCGGCGCCGGAAATTGCCGTGGCGACTAATGATATCCACCGCCGACCGCTCGTCGACGATCGATTGAGCTTTCTGCCGCTGGTTGGCTGTTCCACGGTGCCGATCCGATGATCTGCGTAGCGATCTGACTTCGGATCCTAAGGGCCGCACGGAGTTTGAAGGCCAATCGGCGGCGAAATTCTGCGTCCGCGACTGGACTCTGTCGCACCCCTAGAGGTAGGATCGAACACTTGTTCGAGGGTAACTGCGGTGTCGGAGTGGCAATTCTGCTGGTCGACTCGGCTAGCCCCTCCGGTGTTCAATTGGAGATGGAAGTCGGCCCGACCGGCTGGGGGAAATGCTGCCCGCGTCGGATCGGTGGGTGAGCGGCCGGGCCTGCCTACCGGGCGTCTCGGAATTCTTCTCCGACGAGTTGGCGACGATTCTGAACAGCGGGCGAATGTACGCCGGCGCCCTTGCCGTCGACTGCGTCACGGTGGTCGATCAGCTGCCGCAGACTCACGCGGCTGTTGCCGACGGCCTTCTGGACTGGCCGAGAGCGAGGGTCCTCGCCGAGATGCTCGGAGAACGTACTCCTTCGATCATCGCCGCAGTGGCGAGCGAGATCGTCCCTGAGGCGGCCGGTCTGAGCCTTCGTCTGCTGCGGTCGCGGGTGCACAAGGCGCTCATCCGCATCGATGCGCTGGCAGCTCAGGAGCGCTTCGCCCGGCCGCACGCGCGTCGGATGTGTACGCGTATCCGACCGAGGACGGGATGGGCGTGTTGACGTCTGATCTGCCCTATCCACTGGCCGCGGCGTGCCGCGACGCCGTGGACACCTATGCCCGGATGATGAAGAAGGATGGTGACGAGCGACCGATCGGCCAGCTCCGCGCCAGTGTCCTGAGTGATCTGATCCTTCGACCCTGGGACACCAGCCGACCGGCCATCACGGCGAACATCACGCTTCTCGTCCCGATGCCGGTGCAGCGCTGTGGCTCAGGCGACCTCGAGTCACGATCAGACGTCGCGGAAGTCGATGGTGTGCCGATCACCTAGGAGCAGTGCAAGGCACTGTTGGACCAGCTCGGGGTCGGTTTTCCTGGAGCCAGGCTCCAGGCACCTGCTCGCGGCAGCTTCGCCATCGTCATCAGCGATTCGGAGACCGGTGCCGAGCGGACGACCTGCCGGTTTCCCTCTTGCTCCCGAGCTGCGACCTTCTGCGATGTCGACCACAGTGATCCTTGGCCCGAAGGCACGACAACATGCAAGAACCTCTGCTGTCTTTGCCGGCGACATCACCGGCTCAAGACCCATTCGCCTGGGTGGCGGTTCAAGCTCCTGGACGACGCGACCCTCATCGACACAACGCCGAGTGGAGTCACCCGGACGACCAGACCACCCGGTCTGCGCCCGCCTCCGCAGGTCCCGATCATGCCTGGCCGACCGCTTCAGCCCTCGGTCGCCGAAGACCTCCCATCGTTCTGAGTCTCAGTTCTTGCCGGAACGTCGGCAGGCAGCGGACCGAGGGCTAGGAACCACAGGCGTGCGGTGGCCACGACCAGCAGGGCAGCACCGAGCATGTGCGCTGAGACGAGCAGCCTGGGCAGATCGGTGAAGTATTGGGCGATCCCGATGAGGCCTTGAACGACTTCGACTGCCAGCACCCACCGAACGGCCCGATGCACCACTGCGGGGCCGGCGCGGGTGATCAGCAGCGCAACGATCGTTACGCCGATCAAGAGGTAGACCGCTTCGGCATGAAGCCGGCTGAGCATCGCGACATCCAGACCGGTACGCCCGGCCTCCGGGTCTCCGCTATGCGGCCCGCTGCCTGTCGTGACCGTACCTAAAACGAGTACGACGGCTACATCAACGGCGATGACCACGACCAACCATCGGCGCGGCCCGCGGAGCGCCGCGCGTTCCAAGCGCGGCGTGCGCGTACGCAGGTGCAGTCGCGTGGCGACCGCAATCAGCGCCATCGACACCAGGAAGTGGGCCGCCACCGACCACGGGTTGAGTCCGGTCAACACGGTCAGGCCGCCGAGCAGCGCCTGGGCGGGGACGCCGAGCAGCACCCCGAGCGCAGTAGGAAGCAGGTCGCGTCGGCCGGCTCGCCACGCGGCGTACACCGTGAGGACTGCGATCAGGCCGACCACGCCGCTCAGAGCGCGATTGGCGAACTCGATGATCCCGTTGATCTCGAGTTCAGGCGTGGGGAAGAAGTCTTCGTCGGTGCACGAGGGAAAGGTTGGACAGCCAAGCCCCGAACCGGTCAGCCGGACCGCACCCCCGGTCAGCACGATGGTGATCTGGGCAACGAGATTGATCAGGGTTATCCGACCGAGCGGAACGCCGAAGAGGGCCGTCCGTGGGCGATCGTCCCTCTCAGCCAGCTGAGCAGGCATCTGCTCAGCCTATGTGGCGGCCCTTGGTGAGCAGCGCCACGCCAGGTTAGGGCACCCTTGGTGGAAGGGCTCGGCTAAATACGTCACAATGTTGTTGTGGAATCGGCAATCCTGTTCCTCCCTCGGGAGGACCCCCCTGTCCGGCCGGACCTCGGCCGAACCGGGGCAGACGACGGGCGTACCCGTGATCGGGTGATCGACCTGCTCTGGCGAGAGGGCCCGCTCAGTGCCGTAGACCTCGCCAGCCAACTCGGCATTTCCGCCGCGGCCGTACGGCGGCACCTCGATGCGCTCGAGGCCCAAGGCCGGATCGAGGGACAGACCGCCCCACACAAATCCAGCCGCGGTCGCGGACGCCCCGCGCGGGTGTTCGCCCTGACCAGCGCGGGGCGAGAACGCTTTCCGCACGCCTACGACGACCTGGCGGTGGCTGCGCTGCGCCACCTGGCTCGCAGCGGAGGCGCCCAAGCGGTCATCGCATTCGCCCAAGAGCAGCTCGGCGGACTCGAGGAGCGGTGTACCCAAGCCGTGACAACCGCGGGACCCGACCGCTTCGCCCGAGCGCAAGCTCTGGCCGGGGCGCTGTCCCGCGAGGGTTACGCTGCCACTGCCTCAGGCCTGGCCGGCGGCGGCCAACTCTGTCAGCACCACTGCCCGGTCGCGCACGTCGCCGCGGAGTTCCCTCAGCTGTGTGAGGCTGAGACTGCCGTGATCAGCCGGTTGGTCGGCACCCATGTGCAACGACTGGCCACCATCGCCCGCGGTGACTCGGTCTGTACGACGAATATCCCCTCGGCCGCAATTTCCGAGGCGCACCGCCGCACTTCGGCCCAGCACCGCACTTCAGACCACCGCACCTCGGACCACCGCATCCCTGTCCCGCACATCTCCAACGGGAGGACCCCCGCATGACCACGACCACTCCGCTGACCCAGGACGAGCAGATCGATGCGCTCGGCCGGTATAAGTTCGGCTGGGCCGACTCTGACCTCGCCGGCGCCACCGCCGCGCGGGGCATCTCCGAGGCCGTGGTTCGCAACATCTCCGGGCTCAAGAATGAACCCGAGTGGATGCTCGAACGGCGGCTCAAGGGTCTGCGGTTGTTCGACAAGAAGCCGATGCCCTCCTGGGGTTCGGACCTGTCGGGGATCGATTTCCAGAACATAAAATACTTCGTCCGCTCCACCGAGAAGCAGGCGACCAGCTGGGACGACCTGCCGGCCGACATCAAGAACACCTACGACAAGCTCGGCATCCCGGAGGCCGAGAAGCAGCGCCTCGTCTCCGGCGTCGCCGCGCAGTACGAGTCGGAAGTCGTCTACCATCAGATCCGTGAGGACCTGGCGGAGCAGGGTGTGCTCTTCCTGGACACCGACACCGGCCTGCGCGAGCACGAGGACGTCTTCAAGGAGTACTTCGGCTCGGTGATCCCGGTGGGCGACAACAAGTTCGCCGCCCTGAACACCTCCGTCTGGTCGGGTGGCTCGTTCATCTATGTTCCGCCGGGCGTGCACGTCGACATTCCGCTGCAGGCCTATTTCCGGATCAACACCGAGAACATGGGCCAGTTCGA
>JACCTM010000042.1 GCA_013812385.1 Geodermatophilaceae bacterium
GCCGTGACGCGTCCGGCGCAACCGTGGCGATCGAAGTCAAACGCCGCGGCGAGATCGACGGAGTCGAGCAGTTGACCCGATACCTCAGCCTGCTGAATCGCGATCCGCTGCTGGCGCCGGTGCGCGGAGTCCTCGTGGCGCAGGAGGTCACGCCGCAGGCGCGAGTCCTGGCCACCGATCGCGGAATTGGCTGGCAGGTAGTGGACTACCAACTCCTGCGCGGCGCCGAGGACACCTCGCTCCGGCTCTTCTGAACTCTCGCGGCCGGTTCTTGACCAGATGTCGCTGGTTTGCAGGGGACACGCGGCGCGTGTCGCCTGCAGACCTGCGACATCAGCGAAAAGGTCGACGGCGGTCGGACGTAGCATCCGGTGGATGAAGGCTGATCCGAGCGATCGGGCGAGGTTCGAGTCGCTGAATCCGGCCAGCGGAGAGGTCGTCGACTCGTTCGCTGTGCACACCGACGCCCACATCCAGGCTGTGGTGGCCGCGGCCCAGCCTGCGGCGCAGTGGTGGGACGGCCTCGGCTTCGACGCTCGGGAGAGCCGGCTACGGGACTGGGCCCGAATTCTGGCCGTAGACATCGATGAGCTGGCCACGCTGATCCACCGGGAGAACGGCAAGCCGCTGATCGACGCCCGGCTGGAGGTGGTCGGAGCGATCGAGCACCTGCACTGGGCCGCCACGCATGCCGCCGGCGTCCTCGGGCGCCGCACGGTCGGCCGATCGTGGCTGTTCCCCAACCACAAGCCGTCGGTGGGCTACCGCCCGTACGGCGTGGTCGGCGTGATCGGACCGTGGAACTACCCGGCCTTCACGCCGATGGGTTCGATCGCGTACGCGCTGGCAGCCGGTAACGCAGTCGTCTTCAAGCCCAGTGAGTACACCCCAGCTGTCGGCAGTTGGCTCGTCGACTCCTTCCGGCAAGCCGTACCCGAACAGCCCGTCCTTTCACTGGTGACCGGGTACGGCGAAACCGGTGCGGCCCTGTGCGCGGCCGGCGTGGGCAAGCTTGCCTTCACCGGCTCCACGGCGACCGCCAAGTCGGTGATGGCAGCCTGCGCGCAGACTCTCACCCCCGTTCTGCTGGAGTGCGGGGGCAAGGACGCCCTGATCGTGGCCGAGGACGCGGACCTGGATGCCGCTGCCCAGGCCGCGGTCTGGGGAGGGCTGTCCAACGCCGGCCAGACCTGCGTCGGCGTCGAGCGGGTCTACGCAGTCGATGCGATCTACGACGAGTTCGTGTCCCGTCTCAACGCCGAGGCGCGAAAGCCCCGCCCGGGTAGCGACCGGGCCGCCGACTACGGGCCGATCACCATGCCCGACCAGTTAGGCATCATCCGGGGCCACATCGAGGATGCTCTCGATCACGGCGCCACCGCGATCGTCGGCGGCCGCGACGCGGTTCGGCCGCCCTTCGTCGATCCGACGATCTTGGTCGACACGCCCGAAGACCGCCCGGCGGCGACCGAGGAGACCTTCGGGCCCACGCTCACCGTGGCTCGGGTACGCGACGTCGAGGAAGCCATCGAGCGGGCCAACGGCACCGCCTTCGGCCTGTCCGGCGCGGTCTTCTCGCGGACGCGCGGAATGGAAATCGCCGGCCGGCTGCGCGCCGGGATGACCAGCATCAACTCGGTGATCACCTTCGCGGTCATCCCGGCGCTGCCCTTCGGCGGCGTCGGCGCCTCCGGTTTCGGTCGAATTCACGGGGCTGACGGGCTTCGGGAGTTCTCCTGGCCGCATGCGATCGTGGCTCAGCAGGCGCCCGGTCCGTTGATCTTGCAGTCCTTCCGGCGCAACCCCGTACTGACGAAGGCGCTGCTCGCGGCCGTACGACTGCGGTACGGACGGCGGGCACCCCGTGGAGTCAAGGGGTCCTTGTGACAATAGGTTTGGCACAAGGGGTCCTTGACTCCAGATGATCGGCAGTAGTGGCAGCAGTCGTCGACGAAGCAAGGAGTTTCACGTGGCACGCGAACTGGCCAAGGTTGGTGTCGTCGGACTCGGGACGATGGGTGCGGGCATCGTCGAGGTCTTCGCCCGCTCCGGCCTGGACGTGATCGGCGTCGAGGTCGACGAAGCGGCTCTGAGTCGCGGCCGGGCACATGTCGAGGGTTCGACGTCGCGGGCGGTCGAGCGCGGCAAGCTCGACGAGGCAGGGCGCGATGACCTGCTCGGCCGGATCACCTTCAGCACCGAGCTCGAGGACCTGGCCGAGGCCGAACTGGTCGTCGAGGCGGTCCCGGAGCATCTCGATCTCAAGGCCGAGGTCTTCTCCAAGCTGGACGCCATCTGCCCACCGGACACCATCCTGGCCACGAACACCTCGTCCCTGTCGGTCACCGAGATCTCGGTCGCGACCGGGCGGCCCAGCAAAGTCATCGGCCTGCACTTCTTCAACCCGGCGCCGGTCATGAAGCTGGTCGAGGTCATCCGCACCGTCGTCACCGATCCTGCGGTCATTGAGGACGTGGAGGCGCTGGCCGCCCGGCTCGGGAAGACGGATGTGACGATCGGCGACAAGGCCGGGTTCATCGCCAACGCCTTGCTGTTCGGTTACCTCAACCACGCCGTGTCGATGTACGAGACGCAGTACGCCACACGGGAAGACATCGACGCAGCGATGCGGCTCGGTTGTGGTCTGCCGATGGGCCCACTGGCCCTGATGGATCTGATCGGCATCGACACCGCCTACGAGATCCTCGACACGATGTACAAGCAGTCCCGCGACCGGCTGCACGCGCCGGTTCCGTTGATCAAACAGATGATGACCGCTGGACTGCTGGGCCGGAAGTCAGGCCATGGCTTCTATACCTACGCCGAGCGAGACAGCCCACAGGTCGTCGACGATGCGCAGACCCCGCGCGAATCAGCGACGCCGGCTCAAACCCGCTCTGTGCGGCAGGTCGGCGTGGTGGGTTCAGGCACGATGGCCACGGGCATCATCGAGGTGTTCGCCAAGGCCGGGTACGACGTGACGTTCGTGGCGCGGAGCACGGCCAAGGTCGATCGAGTCAACGTTGCTCTGTGCAAGTCGATGGACAAGGCGGTCGGCCGCGGACGCCTCGAGCAGGATGACCGGAATGCCGCGTTCGCTCGCATCACCGGGACGACCGACCTGGACGACCTGGCAATTGCAGACCTGATCGTGGAGGCGGTGGTCGAAGAGCTGAGCGTCAAGCAGGTCCTCTTCGCCAACCTCGGTGAGATCGCCAAGCCCGGTGCCATCCTCGCGACGACGACCTCGAGCCTCCCGGTGGTCGAGTGTGCAAGAGCCAGCGAGCGCCCGGAAGATGTCGTCGGGCTGCACTTCTTCAACCCGGCGACGGTCATGAAGCTGGTCGAGATCGTGCCGACGATCTCCACAGCGCGCGACATCGTGCCCACGGTGCAGGAGGTATGCGCCAAGCTGGACAGGCATCCGGTCAGCTGCGCCGACCGTGCCGGATTCATCGTGAACGCGCTGCTCTTTCCATACCTCAACGACTCGGTGAAGATGCTCCAGGCCCACTACGCGACCTCCGAGGACATCGACTCAGCGATGAAGGTCGGTTGCGGTTACCCGATGGGTCCGTTCGAGTTGCTCGACGTGGTCGGCCTGGACGTCTCCCTGGCCATCCAGAGGACCCTCTACCTTGAGTTCCGCGAGCCTGGCTTCGCCCCGGCTACGTTGCTGGAGCACCTGGTCACGGCGGGATACCTCGGCCGCAAGACCGGCAAGGGCTTCCGCGACTACACCCACTGATGCCGCGCCGATCCCGGCCCCGTCAGCCGCCCGCCGCCGGGGCAGCACCTGCCGGACCGCCCACCAGCGATCTGACCGAGACCGCCCCGGACGGCGACTGGATCGTTCGAGCGATCACCGGCGCGGCGAGCACCCGGACCTATCGATGCCCGGGATGTGATCACGAGATCCGTCCCGCCACACCGCATCTGGTGGTCTGGTCGGCCGAGGACGACGACGCCGGTGATCGTCGACATTGGCACCAGACGTGCTGGCGCTCCCGCGGACGGCGCAACCCGGGACGACATCGATGGTGAACCCGGAGCCGATCCAGATCCGGGGTACGACGGTCCTGCCGTCCAGGCGTCAAGCGCTCGTTCTCTCGACCGCCGACGGACACGAGCTGGTCGCCGAACTCGCCCTCCCGGCGCAGCGGGCAGCGGTGGCCACCCTGATCTGTGTCCACCCGCTGCCCACCCAAGGCGGGATGATGGACAGCCACCTCTTTCGCAAGGCCGCCAACCGGCTGCCGGCACTGGCCGACTTGGCCGTACTGCGGTTCAACACCAGGGGGACCGAGAGCGAGCAGGGGCGTTCGAGCGGGACGTTCTCCGAGGCGATCGAGGAGCGCTTCGACGTGGCCGCGGCGATCGAGTACGCCGAGTTCTCCGAACTGGCCGAGCCTTGGCTGGTCGGCTGGTCCTTCGGCACCGACCTGACGCTCAAGTACGGCTGCGATCCAGTGATCCGCGGGGCGATCCTGATCTCCCCGCCACTGCGCTACACCACGCCAGCGGACCTGACCCCGTGGGCGGAGTCGGGCAAGCCGGTGATCGCCCTGGTTCCGGAGTTCGACGACTACCTCAGGCCGGAGGCGGCCGGGGAGCGGTTCGCGATGATCCCGCAGGCCGAGGTCGTGGCCGTGGCCGGGGCGAAACATCTGTTCGTCGGGCACACCGAGCGGGTACTCGACGAGATCGTCGCACGGCTGAATCCGGCTGCGTTCCCCTTGCCGTCGTCGTACTCGCCGGCTCAGCCCTGACGAGGAAGCGGGATGGCCTGCGTGGGCGCGTTCCTGCCGGGGGACCGCTGAGTAGGGGCGTTGACTGGCCAGCTCGGTGTTGCGGGAGAGGTCGGTGTTGCGGGCGAGGTCGGTGGGGGAGGTGGCGTTTTCTGGACATCGGTCGGTTCGTCGACGGCCGTTTCGGTCTGATCGGTGTCGGTCCGCACACACCGGGCCGCAACAGCGCCGTCGCGAGAAGCGGGTGCCTGCGCCGGAGTCTTGGCATTTGAGTCGCTCTGCGAGATCGACTTCGGGTTCGCGGTCGGCCCTGACGAGGTCGTTCCTGACGAGGGGGTCGGCGCGGTGGGAGTCGGCTTGGCCGGTGCGGGGCTCGGCTCGATGACCGTGGCCTTCTCAATGTCGGGGAGGCCGCCCAGCAGCTCGCGCACCTGACTGAGCCGGCTGTGCAGTTCAGCGCGCTGGGCGTCGAGGTCCCTGACCCTTTTCTCCGCAGCGGCAATCAGGTCGTCGGATTTGCTCTGTGCCTGCTCGATTCGGTGGTGGGCATCCCGGCGGGAGGACTGGTCCCGCTCCTGCTCGACTCGGGCAGCCTCGGCCCGACGGGCCTTCTGCGCGAGCTGGAAGTCCTCCTCGATCTTGGCCACCCGAGCCTTGCTGTGCTGCTCGGTTTGCTCGGCGGCTGCGCGAGCCCGTTCCTTCAGGGCGTCGGCTTCGGCCTGTGCGTCACTGATCGTCTTGGCTGCGCTGTCCTTGGCCTCCTGCATCTGGTGGCCGGCCTGCGACTGGGCGTCCTGCATCTGCTTACGGGCCTCGTCCTGGGCCTCGCTGCGCAACCGGGCGGCCTCCTGGGCGCTCGATTGGAGCTCCGCCTGTGAGCGGGTGTGGTCCTCAGCCGCGATCCGCCGGATGTCGTTGGCCTCCTCTTCGGCCAACTTGAGCATGTGCGAGATCCGGGCACCCATGGATTCGAAGTTGGGGGCGGCGGCTGATGCTGCCTTCTGCAGGAGAGATTCGACCTCGGCCTGCACGCTCGACAGGTGACTTGCCAATTCGGCGGCACGTGCCGCGGAGGCGTCCTTGTCGGCGAGGGCAACGCGCAGTTCCCCGTCCAAGC
The DNA here is from genome assembly GCA_013812385.1 of Geodermatophilaceae bacterium. GTDB lineage: Bacteria > Actinomycetota > Actinomycetes > Mycobacteriales > Geodermatophilaceae > JACCQS01. Next base: position 5,866 of record JACCTM010000042.1, read on the forward strand.
GGTCGACCACGTCGTGGACCTGCGCACGGTCGTACCCCCGGATCACGACGTCGAAGCTGTGCGAGGCACCGTCGAGGGGGAAGATGTCGGGTGAGTTTTCGCGATCCATGACCCTCATGCTGTCATGCGGATCAGCGACACGCGTCAGGTGTTGCGGAACCGATGCAGGCGCTCGCCGAGACGTTCGCGGAGTTCGTGGTCACGTACCCCCAGGCCGTCCTGCGGTGCGAGACAACGGACCCCGACCTTCCCCTGATGCAGGTTGCGGTGTACGTCGTAAGCTGCCTGGCCCACGTCCTCGAGGGCGTACACGTTGGACAGCGTCGGATGGATGGCACCCCGGGCGACGAGTCGATTGGCCTCCCAGGCTTCCCGGTAGTTGGCGAAGTGCGAACCGATGATCCGCTTGAGGCTCATCCACAGATAGCGGTTGTCGTAGGTGTGCAGGAAGCCGCTGGTCGAGGCGCAGGTGACGATCGTGCCGCCCCGTCGGGTGACATAGACCGACGCACCGAAGGTCTCCCGGCCGGGATGCTCGAAGACGATGTCCGGATCCTCACCGCCGGTCAGCTCGCGGATCTTGGCTCCCAAACGCTGCCATTCCTTGGGGTCCTGGGTGTGCTCGTCCTTCCAGAACTGGTAGCCCTCGGCGCTGCGGTCGATGACCAACTCGGCGCCCATCCGGCCGACGATCTCGGCCTTGTCCGGGCTGCTCACCACGCACACCGGGACGCCGCCACCGTTGAGCACGAACTGAGTCGCGTACGAGCCCAGCCCACCGGAGGCTCCCCAGATGAGTACGACGTCACCCTGCTTCATCCCGGCGCCGTGCTTGCCGACCAACTGACGGTAGGCCGTCGAATTCACCAGGCCCGGGCAGGCGGCCTCCTCCCAGGTCAGGTGCTTGGCCTTGGGCATCAGCTGGTTGGACTTGACCAGGGCAAGATCGGCCAGCCCGCCGAAGTTGGTCTCGAACCCCCAGATCCGCTGCTGGGGATCGAGCATCGTGTCGTCGTGACCGGCTGGATCCTCGAGTTCCACCGACAGGCAGTGCGCGACGACTTCGTCGCCCGGCTTCCAGCTGTTCACCCCGACCCCGACCCGTACGACGACGCCGGCGAGGTCGGAGCCGACCACGTGATAAGGCAGATCATGGCGCTTGGTGAGCGGGGACAACCTGCCGTACCGCTTCAGGAACCCGAACGTCGAGACTGGCTCGAAGATCGAGGTCCAGACGGTGTTGTAGTTGACCGCGCTGGCCATGACGGCGACCAGTGCCTCGCCCGGACCGAGCTCCGGGGTCGGTACGTCCTGGATGTGCAGCGATGTTCGGGGATCCTTGTCGCGCGATGCCATCCCGGCGAACATCTCCTGCTCCTCCTCGCGCACGACGACGGCACGGTAGGACTCAGGAACCGGTAGGTTGCCGACGTCGATCAACGAATCGGCCAGGATCGCCTCGGTGATCTGCTGCACGGAGATCCTCACTGAACGGTGACCGGAGAGTGGGCAGCACGTTAGCAAGAGGCCCCGAGC
>JACCTM010000269.1 GCA_013812385.1 Geodermatophilaceae bacterium
GTCGATCCGCTGACCCGCGGGGAACAACTCGGGATCGCGGAGTTCGCCCGGATCGCTGCGATTGGGGAGAGGCCATGATCTCGGGCGCGATGACCTCGATCGCGGTTCGGGCGCCGGCGAAACTCAATCTCTTCCTGGCAGTCGGGCCACCCGCCGACGACGGCTACCACGCCCTCACCACCGTGTTCCTGGCGGTGAGTTTGTTCGACACGGTGACGGTCTCCCACGTCCGGGCCGGGACCGGGCTCAACCTGGCGGTGAGCGGACCGGACAGCGCTGCAGTTCCAGCCGATGCCAGCAACCTGGCCTGGCAGGCGGCGGTCCTGCTGGCGCGACGCTGCGGTATCGATGCCGATGCCGACATCGCCATCGACAAGCAGATTCCGGTGGCTGCGGGGCTGGCCGGTGGCAGCGCGGATGCCGCGGCCACCCTGGTCGCTCTGGACGGGCTCTGGGGGACGGCCCTGGACCGGGGACAGCTGGCCGAGTTAGCCGCCGAACTCGGCAGTGACGTCCCGTTCTCCCTGCACGGGCACGTCGCGCTGGGGACCGGTCGCGGAGATCGGCTCAGTGCCGTACTCACCCGAGGACGTACCGACTGGGTGCTCGGGATCGCGCGTACGGGACTGTCCACTCCGGTCGTGTACGCCGAACTCGACCGGATACGAGCCCTGCGGGAACGGCCGGCGGCGCAGGACCCCGCCGAGGTCTTGACCGCGCTGCGCCGGGGCGACCCAGAACTGCTCAGCGCCGCGCTTACCAACGACCTGGCGGTGGCTGCCTTGTCGCTGCGTCCCGAGCTGCGTCGCGCCCTGCGGGCCGGCGAGGAGGCCGGTGCGCTGGGTCAGCTGATCAGCGGCTCAGGACCTACCGTCGCCTATCTCGCCCGGGACGCGGAGCACGCGATCACGGTGGCCGCCCGACTGTCCGCGGAAGGACTGTTCGCCAGCGTGCGGGTCGCCAGCGGCCCGGCATTGGGCCCTCGACTCGCACGCACCCTCCGCTGACCCTCGGCTCGGAAGTTTCCACGGTTCGCGCGGGGCCCGTCCACAGCTGATTGCCTCCTCGCCCATCTGCCGCCCTCGCCCACCTAAGTTCGGGTCAGGTGCAACGGCGCTGAATCGGCAGCGGCGCTGCATCGTCACGTGCGTGAGGTGGGAGGTCGGTCGGTGCCCGGACCCGAGTTCGATCCGCAGGACACCCGAGCCGAGCCGACGCGCATCCGTGAACAGGCGCAGGGCTTCGCCCGGGTCACCGGCCAGTTGACCGGTCAGCAGGATTCCCTGTCCTTTGTGCAGCGCTCGCTTGCCGCGTCCTTCTCCGAGGTGCTGCACCCCCTCATACGCGATCGGATCGGTGAGCAGTTTTACACCTTGCAGGACGTCGTCGGGGCGATGCTCTACGCCGAGCAGGTCACCCTTGACTGGGCCGAGGACGTAGTCACCTTCAAGCGGCAGCGCGACGAACTCATGCAGCGATGGGAGTCCGCCTGCGCCAATGGCTTCTGGCTCACTCAGGCTCCGGGCTACGACAACGTCCAGCCTGAGATGCGCGACACGTTGTACGACGACGCTAGGTGGCGGGTCTGGACGGAGCTGACCGCGGAGGCCGAGGTTGCCTACGCAGCACTCAGCATCGCCGCCGTGGACCGTGGCCGGCAGTTCGGCGACGGACCGACCGTGGCGAACGTGTTGGCGGTGATGGGCTCCGCGCCCGGGGGAGGCGCCGGAATGGCGATCGTCTACCGCGACCTTCCGGTCACCGGGCCGCGTTATGGGCTGCCCAGGCAGTACTGGGGCATGACTCCCGAGCAGGTCCTCCGAGCGGTCGAAGACGATCCCGAACTGGCCGCGTTGCTGGTTGCACGTCGCCCGAGTCTGACTTCGGCAGATCCCTTCGAAGCCGCGCTGGCCCAGGCCGCATACATGTTGAGAGGTGACGAGTCGGGTAGCGCCTACGGCGAAGCCAGCTCCGAGCAGGCGGCGGCGGTGGCTCAGGCACTGGCTGGCATCCCAGCCGAGGAGCTGGCAATGCTGGCGGCGTTGTTTCCGGCTGTTGTGGGCAACCTGAACGGGATGCCGTTCGAGCATCGGATCTCGGCCAACCGGGTCCGGGTTGCCGATGCCCTCCACCAGACCAGAGCAGAGCGGCCTCAGGCCGCCGCGGCGGCGGCGCAAGCCGCGGCGCGGGTTCCCACATACCGGGGTTATGCAGACATCGAGCAGACCGAAGCCGACGCCGCCCAGCAGCGGCAAGCCGATCTTGACGCGAGGATCGAGCAGTATGAACTGCTCCTCGACGAGCCAACCGTGGACTACGGCCACCCGGACGGTCCACCGTGGCCCGACTACCGAGGACGAAAGCTGGTCTACTTCGACCCGCGCGAGGACGGAGGCTGGGCCGAGCTGGTCGGCACGATCAGTACCGAGACCGATGCGGTCGGGGTTCTCGTCCCGGGGGTGGGCACCGACGCTGCGGATATGTGGAATTCATCCAACACAGCCACCGGATTCGTCGAACAGGCAGCCCGCGAAGGTGAGCAGCTGGCGATGATCGTCTGGGCCGGCGGCGATTTTCCCGACGGGGTCACCAACGCGCTCACCAACGACTACGCCGAGGATCTGGTCGAGCCGTTGGTCGACTTCAGCTATGCAGTGCAACAGGAGATCGACGAGCAAGGTCCCGGTGTGGCGGTCCCCGTCACTGTGATCGGCCACTCGTACGGCGGGCTCACAGTGGCCATGTCCACCACATCGGGGCTGTCCGCCGACAACCTGCTGTTCGTGAACTCTCCCGGGATCGGCGCCGAGCCGATGGAGGTCTTGGACGCCCTCGACGAGTACGAGACCTACGCCATGATGACCCCCTGGGACGTCGTGCCCTACGGCGGTCCCGCGATCCACGGCATCTCCCCGGCAGCCATCGAATCGGTGGTCGAGCTGGACACCGGTACCTACGCGGACGGCACGGAGATCAACGGGAGTGACGGACACGGCGGCGTCTTCGAGGTGGGCTCCACCGCGTGGGAGAACATGCTGGCCGTTCTGCTCGGTCAGCCGGTCCTGGTGGACTGAGCCGACGCCCGAACTCGCGCGCCCAAGGCCCGGATAAGAGCGCGGTCAGTCGCGGTCGGTCGCGGACAACCGAGGCTTGCTCTCCAGATGTGACAGACCGTTCCACGCGAGATTGACCAGGTGTGCGGCCACTTCCTGTTTCTTGGGCTTGCGCACTTCCAGCCACCATTGCCCGGTGAGGGCGACCATGCCGACCAGCGCCTGGCTGTAGAGACCGGCGAGTTTGGTTTCGAATCCACGCGAGGTGAACTGTCCCTCGAGGATGTACTCCACCTGGCTGGCGATCTCGGAAATCAGTGAGGAGAAGGTGCCGGTCGTGCTGGCCACCGGCGAATCCCGGATCAGGATGCGGAAGCCGTCGGTCTCGTCCTCGATGTAGTCCAGCAGGACGAACGCGGCCTGCTCGAGCAATTCACGAGGGTTCTCGCCCTGCAGCGCCGAGGTGAAGTTTCCGAGCAGTCGCTGCATCTCCCGATCGACGACGACGGCGTAGAGCCCTTCCTTGCCGCCGAAGTGCTCGTACACAACGGGCTTGCTGACCTTGGCCCGGGCGGCGATCTCTTCGATGGAGGTCGCCTCGAACCCGCGCTCGGCAAACAGCGCCCGTCCCACGTCGAGCAGTTGCTGGCGTCGCTGCGCCCCGGTCATCCGTACCCGCCCCGAAGCATTGGTCATGGGTTTGACGGTGCCACCCGCTTGCTCGCCAGCCGTACCGGGTCCGGCCAACGCACGTCGCGTACCCAGCCGAAGCGCTCGAACAGCCAGATCAACCGGGCCGAGGAATCGAGCTGACCCGGCAGCACGCCGTGTCGGGCACAGGTCGGGTCCGCATGGTGCAGTTGTGCCAGGACTCGCCCATGGACAAGATCGCCAGCGGCCAGACGTTGGCCGACCTGTCGCGGGCGAAGAAGGGACGCGACCCGACCGTGTGACAGATCGAGTTGATCGACCAGGTCACGTGGTGCAGCACGGCGACCCGTACGAGTCCGCCCCAGAAGAAGCCCGACAGCGCACCCGCCCAGGACATCGTGATGAGTCCGCCCAGCAGGGCCGGCAGGGCCAGGCCCAGAAAGGCCCAGAGAATGAACCACGCGCCGGTTCGACGCACCACCGCGTCCTTGAGCAGATCCGGTGCATATCGCGCGGGATTGGTCTGGTTGCGGTCGAAGAGCCACCCGATGTGGGCGTGGAAGAGCCCCTTGGTCAGCGCGCGAAGGGTTGACCCGTACCGCCAAGGGGAGTGCGGGTCGCCTTCCCGGTCACTGAACGCGTGGTGGCGGCGATGGTCGGCCACCCATTGGGTGACCGGACCCTGGATCGCCATCGACCCGGCGACCACCAGGGCCGCGCGCAGTGGGGCGACCGCCTTGAACGCCCCGTGGGTGCAATGCCGGTGGAAGCCGATGGTGATGCCGTGCCCGGTGATGGCGAACATCGCC
>JACCTM010000043.1 GCA_013812385.1 Geodermatophilaceae bacterium
TCGAGCCGACCGAGGAAGCCCGCGCGGCGGTCTACACGATGCCGGCCTACGACGATGGCGGCTCCTACTTCGGACCTGACACGTTCGGGACCGGATCAGGAGAGGCCGTACGGCTCGAGGAGTTCGACTACGGACGGGACCAGTACCGCTAGTCCCGACCACTGGATGCAATGCCGGTGCCCCGTAGGTCAGACCTGCGGGGCACCGCTGGCTCTGGCGGCGGTCGCGATGTGCTCCGGCAGGCGCCCGACGCGATGAGTTTTCACCGTCGCGCCGGTCTACTTGGCGACAGCAACGCCGCTGCGATCAGGAGGACACATGACCACCGACAGCACGCTCACCGTGGCCCACACCCTGGCCGGCCTGCCGGTCAGCGACATGGGTAGGGCCGAGGACTGGTACGTCAAGCTCTTCGGCAAACCTGCCGACGCCGCACCGATGGACATCTTGCGTGACTTCCGGATGAGCGAGCTTGCCACCGTGCAGCTCGTGCTGGACCCCGACCACGCCGGCGGAGGATTGCTCACTCTGGACGTGTCGAGCATCGACGATGCGGTTGCTGGTATCCAGGCTCGTGGCCTACACCCACAGCGCGACGACACCACCTCGCGCACAGGGTAGAGTATGTGCGTGTCACTGTCCGAACGAACCCAAGTGCTGTTGTCACCCGAGCAGCGGCGGCGGCTCGAGCGGTTGGCCCGTCACGAGGGCAAGTCCGTGGGCGCGGTCATCCGCGAGGCGATCGAGAAGTACACGGTGGAATCGTTGGGTGAGCAGGACGATCTCGCCGCCGTCTTCGCTCTCGATCTTCCGGTCTCGGAATGGGCGGACATGAAGGCGGAGATCATGCGCGCCGCCACGCCATGAGTGTCCTGCTCGACACTGCGGTGTTCATGTTCGCCGCTGGTCGGGAGCATCCGCTGCGGGAACCTGCGCGCGCAGTCTTGCGGGCGGCATCGGAGGGCAGTCTGGACGCGGTCATCTCCGCTGAGGTGGTCCAAGAGATCCTGCACCGTTTCGCCGGCGGGCAGCGCCATGACGACGGAGTGCGGCTCGCGGAGGCGGCCTTGCATCTGTTCGGGCCAGTCCTGTCCATTGATCATCGGGTCATGCGGCACACCACAGACCTCGCCGGTCGGCACCCCACGTCCCGGGCACGAGACCTGGTCCACGTGGCGACCTGCCTGACCTATGACCTCGAGGCGATCGTTTCTCCGGACGAGGACTTCGACCGGATCGGCGAGGTTCGACGCATCGCGGTGGAGACCGTGGGCGGCTGACGGCGGGTCAGCCGGGTTGCCGTCGGCGGCTGCGCGCCCATCGCCGGGCCCGCAACACCAGCCAGACGATCAGCCCCAGCGCGACCACGACGAGCAGAAATGCCAGGACTGGCAGTACAAAGGCCAGCACGGTAATGGCCAGAGAAGCTCCGTCTTCGGCCGTGGACACCACTGGATTGCCGACCCCGGCGGTCGAGGCGGTCACGAATGGTCGTACGGCCGCCCGCCCGGCCTGCAGGCTGCCAGCCGTCAGCGCGCCGAGCAGTGCCCCGACCGCCGGATTCAGGTCGCTGGTCAGGTCGGTCTGGGCGGCGAACAGCACGGCGCCCGAGGCCGGCGCGATGGCCAGACCGATCGCATGCAGCACGCTGTCCAGCGCCGGGACCTTGTCCCCAATGAAGTCGAGCACCAGGAGCAACCCGACGACGATCAGTCCCGGCACGCTGGACAAGGCGTCGTACGGCGAGTCGAGGTCAATCCAGCCGACCCGGTCGCCAAGTCCGACGGCCAGCAGCGGCAGCCATGCATTGAGACCTGCCGCGCCGGAGAGCCCGAAAGCCGCGAGGATGCCGCCGAGGGTTCCGGTCACCGGGTCCATGGCTGCATCGAACCACTCGACTGCGCGAACGCTCAGATCAGCCAGGATGGCGGAATGACTGTGCCCGCACGGATCAGTATCGTCACCCTCGGCGTGACCGACCTTGCCCGAGCCACGGCCTTCTACCGGGCCCTGGGATGGCCTCCGACGGCTTACTCGACTGACCAGATCACTTTCATCCAGACCTCAGGAGCTTTGCTCGCATTGTTTCCCACCGATGCGCTCGCCGCAGACGCCGGGCTCGACCCGCCGACCTCTGCCGGGTTCCGGGGCGTGACGATGGCGATCAACCTCGACTCCGACGACGAGGTCCGTCGGGTGTTGGCCGAGGCCGAGGGGGCTGGGGCGAAGATCGCGAAGGCGGCGGCGCCAAGCCCGTTCTTCCAGGGGCTCGACGGCTATTTCACCGACCCAGACGGGCACGCCTGGGAGGTGGCGCACAACCCCGACTTGTTGGACTAGGGGCCGACCTGCGTCTCGGTCACGGGACGCTGATGACGACCTTGCCGCGGGCGTGGCCGGTCTCGACGCTGGCCAGCGCCTCGGCTGCTCGGTCCAGCGGGACGACGTCACTCACGTGCGGATCTAGTTTGCCGTCAGCCACCAGCGCCACGATCTCGGCGAGTACGGCGCCACGGCCGTCGCGTTCGACACCGCCACCGCCGACGTCGGCGGCAGCATCGGGGTCGGTGGTGGTCAGCAGGCGGGAGCGATCGCTCACCAGATCGGCGACCGAGCGCAGTGCATCGCCGCCGACCAGGTCCAGGATGGCATCGACGCCGTTTGGCATGATCTCGCGCACCCGGTCGGCCACGCCGTCGCCGTACGGCACGAGCGTTGCCCCCAGTGCTTCGGTGAGCTCGCGCTTCTCCTCGCTACCGGTGCCGAGAACGAAGACCCCCAGGTCACGCGCCAGCTGGGCCGCTGCAACGCCCACCCCGCCGCCGATCCCGTTGATCAGCAAGGATTCGCCTTCGCGGAGTTCGAGTTGGCCGATGGCGTCATAGGCCGTGCCCGCGGCTATCGGTAAGGCGGCGGCGTCGGTGAAGGACACCTGAGGCGGCTTCTTGGCTGCCGCACTTGCGGTCACCAACGCGTATTCGGCGAAGCCTCCCGAGCCCGGCGCAACAGTCCCGAGGACCTCGTCGTGGACCGAGAAACCATCGACGTCCTGGCCGACCTCCTCGACCACACCGGCGACCTCCCGGCCCAGAGCAACCGGGCGGGCCAGCGGCACGCCAGCGGCCAGATAACCCTCCCGGATCTTCCAGTCCATCGGGTTGACCCCGGCGGCGCGTACCGCGACCAGCAGCTCACCGGCACCCGGTGTGGGCCGATCCAAGTCGAGAACTTCTTGTACGTCGGTACCGCCGTACCGGGCGAATCCATACGCAGTGGGCATGGTGACCTCTCTCGATTCCGCGACATCCAATACTTCGGCCATCAGGAGGCTGGTCTCCCTCGATCGCAGATTCATGCGAGGGAACCCGAATCTTTCGGCCGCCGGCGGGCGCCGGGTCACGCCCCGGCGAAGCGCAGACCCCCCCTTGACGCTGTCCGGAATGCGACCGTACTGACCCGCGTTTTGCATAGCGATGGCACCCGTCTGCCAGGCGTGACGGGGCCGACTTTGACCGCCCGCGAGGCATTGGGTAAAGTTGTTCCTCGTGCCCGGGGTAACCCGGGCCATGTCCGTGTGTGGCGCCCGACTTCGGGGGCCGCGGAGGGACCAATTCAAGCGTCAGCGAGTTGGATCTCTTCCCGCAGCGCCGGACATGTCACCCACGAGAAAAATTGCAACCGGTTCCTGCCGTGCGCGTCGAGTGGTCCGACACACCCGACCGCGGGGACCGGACAGCTTGCCGCGACCAGCCGGCACCAGCACCGCGCAACGCCGACCGACCACCGATGACACAGACGCAGCACCGAGCCAGAGCAGGAGATCGCAGCACCCATGCCGACGATCAACCAGTTGGTCCGCAAGGGCCGCGAGGACAAGGTCAAGAAGACCAAGACTCCGGCACTCGAGGGCTCACCCCAGCGCCGTGGGGTCTGCAC
>JACCTM010000277.1 GCA_013812385.1 Geodermatophilaceae bacterium
GTGCTGGAGGTGGCTGCGACCCACGGCATGCAGCCGATCGGTTGGTCAGTAGACACCCGAGACTGGACCGCGCCCGGCGTCGAGGCGATCCTGGCTGCCGTCGACCGCCAGTTGCAGCCTGGCGGCGTGATCCTCCTGCACGACGGAGGCGGTAATCGCGAGCAGACCCTGGCTGCGCTCGAGGTGCTGCTCCCGCGCCTGGTCGAGCAGGGCTATCGGTTCGGCTTTCCCGCAGAGGTCCCGCCGTCGGCCTGACCCTGGTCGGGCGACTCGAGTAGATGTGCCGCTCCTACCTACAGCGGCGACAGAGACCGTGTCCGAGAAGCTCCGACCACCCTGGGACCGGACGACCACCCGAGCTGTGTGGTCGACGGTGTTGTCGAGCGATCCGCTCGACCAGTGATAGTCGGTGCCGAACGAGACCCGGCTCGGCCGGGAGCCGTCGAGGGTGATGTTGGCGGTGTTGGGACCGGCGTAGTCGTAGCCGTTGAGGTCCAGTGTGATCACAGTGCCGTGCCTGCCGCAGCTGCCGGCAAGCTCGCCCGACTGCGCGGCGGAGGCGTTCCCGGCAAGGGCGACGGCCAGGGCGGTGAAGGCGGTGGTGCTGGCCAGAAGCGCGGATGCTGCGACGCTCTTAGTACGCATGGTGGGTCCTTCAGGTCGATGGCGCTGTCCGCAAGGGCCGGTTGGCCGAGTGGAGGCTGATCGCGATTACGAGCAGTTATGTGCTTCGGTTGCAAACAGTGACGAAGGGACACAACGTAACGAAGGGTAGTCAAGTCCCCGTTGACTAGTCATCTTAATAACCGTACGTAGGTGGAAGGCTGATGGGTTCAAAAGCAAGATCACTCCGGGTAGCATGTGGATGCTCTTGACCACCGGCACCACGAGCTGGCCGGCAGTCGCCGCGCCCTGAGCGACGCCGATCGAAACACAGTCGAAACGTGCTGCGGCGCCAGGCCGGGTACCGTCGACGACAGGCCTCCTCGTGGCATCCGTGCTGCTGGGAGGCTCGACACGCCGGAGAGTCTTCGAGGTGACGTGCACCGCAGCGGGAACATCCGCAGTCATGCTTGCGTCGTATGTAGTGCAGATCCCAGTTCCAGCACCACCCCAGGAACGAGCCGAACGAGAGGTAGCGCCGTGACGCCAACATTGACCCCCATCGCTACTCGCGACGAACCGCAGACCCACGCGGACCGCTGCGACCGCTGCGGTGCCCGGGCCAAGGTGCGTGTGCTCCTTGCCGGCGGCATGGATCTGACCTTCTGCGGGCACCACGCTCGGGAATACGACGCCAACCTCCGCGGCGTGGCAGTGGAGTTCGTGGACCTCGACGCCAGCGAGGTCCCGGCTGCCAAAGAGTCACTGAACTGAACGCCTCGCGTGGCCACCGCTGCGCGTAGATGATCGAGGGGGCTGTCGACAACACATTGGCTCCGGACAGCCCGTCACCGCGTGACCCGTACCCTTGTCCACGATGACCAGCGCGCCCACGCCTCACGCTGACCCGACCCCCGCGGGCACCGAATCGCGTCGCTGGTGGGCCCGGAAGCGAGTCTGGATCCCGGCGATGGTGCTGACCGGCTGCGGCCTGCTCTACACCGGCGATCTCCTGTTGGCGGGCGACAGCATGCCGCGTAACACTGCCGTCGATGGCGTGCTCATCGGCGGACTCTCCGAGGCAGACGCCGCCGCCGTACTCGAAGAGGAACTCTCGACATCGATCAGCGCGCCTCGTGACGTCTCGGCTGGCGAGACCACCGGGACCGTCAACTCTGGAGCGGCCGGCATCACCTTGGATGTCGACGCGACAGTGGCCACGGCCACCGGGCAGCCGCTCAACCCGCTGAGCCGACTCCTCTCGCTCTTCCTCGAGCGCGACGTGGCACCGGTCCTGTCCGTGGACGATGAGTTGCTCGGCCGCGCTATCGAAGAGTTCGCCGGTACCAGCGATCGGGCCGTCATCGAGGGGGCGATCACGTTCGACGGGATCGAGCCGGTCGCGGTGGATCCGGTTCCTGGCGCGGCACTGGACAGGTCCGGTGCGGCCACCACCTTCCTTGACGCCGTACGCAAGGATCCCGCGAACCGATCCGACGAGCCGATCGAGCTTCCCGTCGACGAGATAGCGGTCACCATCACTGCTGAAGAGGTCCAGGAGGCACTGAGTTCGATCGCCGGCCCCGCCCTAGCAGCGCCGATCCTGGTGGTCGCGCCGGCGAGTGGGGCGGCAGGTGGCGCGACGGTGGAGATTCCGGTGACCGCCATCGCAGCGTCCTTGCGCTTCTCGCCCGACTCCGCCGGTCAGCTCGAGGCAACCATTGATCCGGCCGCCCTGCAGACAGCGATGGGCGACGCGCTGGACCCGTTCGCGACGCCGGCGCAGGATGCCAGGCTCGAGCTCGTGGACGGGGCAATGACCGTTGTGCCGTCAGTGGATGGCACCAGTATCGACCTGCCCACGCTGTCGCAGACAATGGTGCAGGTTCTGTCCCAACCCGCTCCGCGCCAGATCGAGGCGCCGTTGAGCGCCGCGCCCGCGATGCTGACAACTGAAGCGGCGCAAGCACTGGGCATCACCGAGGTGATCAGCTCGTTCACCACCAACTACACGTCCAGTGCCAGTGGCGAGAACATCAGGGTCGTGGCTGCCGAGGTGAACGGCGCGCTGGTGCTACCCGGGGACACCTTCAGCCTCAATGGCTACACCGGACCCCGGACCGAGGCACAGGGGTACGTACCGGCCGGCGTCATCATCAGCGGAGAATTCCAGGATGCGGTCGGCGGCGGGGTCAGCCAGTTCGCGACCACGACGTTCAACGCGGTCTTCTTCGCCGGTCTCGAGGACGACTACCACAAACCGCACTCGTACTACATCACCCGTTATCCGGCTGGACGCGAGGCGACGGTCTTCTACGACTCCATCGACCTGGTCTTCAGAAACGACCAGCCCACCGGCATCTACATCCAGACGATCTGGCAGCCCGGATCGCTGACCGTGACCTTCTGGGGCACCAAGCAGGTCGATGTCGAGTCGGTGAGCAGCGAGCGACGCAACTTCCGAAGCCCCGAGAGACAGGAGAAGCCTGACGACGGCGATTGCAGCCCGTCCAGTGGCTCGACCGGATTCGACATCACCGTCACCCGGATCTTCCAACAGTTGGGAACCGGGACCACGCTGCGGACCGAGGATTTCGTAACCCGGTACAACGCCCAACCGAACGTCGTCTGCGTCCCACCAGGAGCACCGGCCACGCCTCCCGGCCTGGTCTCCCCGGAAGTAGCGACCGACGCTCGACTGGACGCCTGGGCGCGGGCTCCTGGACGAACGGCGCGGTCCAAGAAGCGTGCGATACACCTTTGAGAAAGCTCTCACCCGAGGTACGGTTCGTCTCGCTCACGGGGCCCGCTACTGATCAGCAGGAGACTCTTCCATGACCCAGGTCGATCGCCGTACGGTGCTCAAGGCCGGAGCCGTAGCCGCCCTGGCCGGTCCGTTCGCAGGCTTCTTCGCTCGGCAGGCCAGCGCCGCCCCGGCAACCGCCGCGGGACCGACTTTGGTCGGCGTCCCCGACCTCCGTGACGGCGAGATTCGGCTCGCGCTACCTCGAGGCTTCTCATACCGCTCGTTCCAACCAGCCGGCGAACCGCTGTCTGGCGGCGCCATAGTCCCGGGGCGCCACGATGGCATGGCCGCCTTCGCTGGCCCCGTCGGCACGTCTCGTTTGGTACGTAACCACGAGCTTCTCGGCTCGGGAACGCCCTTTGCCACGACGCCGCCGCCCTACGACTCA
>JACCTM010000064.1 GCA_013812385.1 Geodermatophilaceae bacterium
GCCGATGCTGGCCGGATCGCCGTCGGCGGTGAGCCGGACGGTGATCGAGTACGAGGCCCCGGTGACCAGGCCACGAGCAGCCGGCGCAGCTGCGGGCTGCGCGAGAGGGTGGGCTTGAGCGGTGTCGGGAACGAGCACCGGGGTGGGTTGCGGAGCGGGGTTTGCCACCGAGGGGTCACTCATAGCCGGCCAGTCTGCCGTACCCCCCACCCTGGGGCGCAGAGGAGCGCCGGTTCGCTACACAACCGCCACTTTGACCGGGTCGAAAACGCCGGTTCGCCACACAACCGCCGTTTAGAGCGGGTTCACGGCTCCAATCGATCATCCCGGTGACCGACGTAGCCGGCGCGCCATGGCGGCAGATCGGTCGCCGGCGCGGTGGTCCGTACGAAGTCGGCGAGTACCTCGGCGAAGTGTCGCGGGTCGCGTTGATGCGGGCGATGGCTACGGCCCGGCAGGATCTCGAGGCGGCTGCCGGGTAACTCGGCGTGTGCAGCTTCGGCATGCGACCTGGGGATCGCCGGATCGTCTGCACAGGAGATCAACAGAGTCGGGAGGTGGCCGGTCAGATGCAGCCGGCCCACGGCAGTCACCCGCTGCCCCGCGTGGTTGATCACCGAGCGAACGGTGGCCAGGAAGATTCGTCGGCCCTCCGGTGTCGAAAGCGCCCGGTAGTTGCGCATCGCGCTGTCGGACAGCAGTGCCGGCGTCGAACCCCGGAGTTCCCACGCTCGGCGGGCACGGATCATCGCCCAGGCAACCCGGCGGTTCATCACCAGCGGAAGTAGGAGTTCCGCGCCGGGTGCTGAGGCGGCCCGCAGCAGCGGATGCGCGTGGGTGCCCAGACCGCCGCTGGCGACCAGGACCAGCCGCTGGCTCAACTCCGGGAACTGGTGGGCCACCTGCAGCGCGATCCCGCCGCCCATGGAGTGCCCGACCAGCGTCGCGGGTCCGAGTCCGCGGGTCAGCAGCAGGTCGCGAAGCAGCGTGGCGAAGCCACCCAAGGAGTAGTCACCGTGCCCCGGCTCGGACCGTCCATGTCCAGGCAGATCCGGGGCGAGCACATGCAGACCGTGCTCGGCAAGAAACGGCAGGGCCAGCTCCCAGGTCGCCGACTGCGAAGCCACGCCGTGGATCAGCAGGACCAGCGGCCCGTCGTCGGGCCCGGCCTCGCGGTAGGCGATCCGGGTGCCGTGCACCGAGACGCTGCCCAGGGTCGGCGTTATCTCTTGTCCCACCCGGCCACCTTTCCCAGCTCGCCCCAGCCGTTCCCTGCCGGGCGCGATTCTAGGTCCATCCGCCGGACTGGAGACTGCGCAGACCGTACGATCACGCGACGATGACCGAGGCCAAGGCGCCGATCCGGGTGCTGCTCGCAGAGGACAGCTATGTCGTGCGCGAGGGCGTCCGCGCCCTGATCGAGACCCAGGACGCTCTGGCGCTGGTCGGCATCTGCGGCGATCTGCCGGAGCTGATGGCGGCGGTCGCGCAGCAGCGCCCGGACGTGGTGCTCACCGACATCAGGATGCCGCCAACGCAGACCGATGAAGGCGTTCGCGCCGCTCAGTGGATGCGGGCCGACCATCCTGAGGTCGGGGTGGTCGTGCTGTCGCAGTACGTCGAGGCGGACTACGCCGTACGGCTGTTCGAGCACGGTTCCGGCGGGCGTGCCTACCTGCTCAAGGAGCGGATCGGTGACGTCGAGGATCTGGTCGAGGCGATCCAGCAGGTGCACCGTGGTGGCTCGGTCGTGGATCGAGCCGTGGTCGATGCCCTGATCACTGCCCGGGCGCGCGAGCACTCACCGGTCGACGACCTCACCCCTCGCGAGCGGGAGGTGCTCTCGCACATCGCCCGCGGCAGCAACAACAAGGCGATCGCCGAGCAGCTCGTACTGTCCCCTCGGGCCATCGAGAAACACATCAACGTGATCTTCGCCAAGCTCGGCCTGGCCGACGAACCGGACAGCCACCACCGGGTACGCGCGGTGCTGCTCTACATCGCCGCCACCAGCGCTGATCGGCCTTGAGTGTCGAGGGTGTGCAGGCACCACCCGGGCCGACGTGCCCCCACGGTTTCGCCGTGGTCCCCGGCGCGGCATGATCGTCTGTGATGCCTGTGACCGTGCTCATCGTCGACGACCAGGTCCCGTTCCGGGACGTGGCCCGAATGGTCGTGGACATGGCCGACGGGTTCGAAGTCGTGGGCGAGGCCGACGGTGGCACCAACGGCGTCGCGGCAGCCTCGGAACTGCGCCCCGCGCTGGTGCTGATGGACATGAACATGCCCGACATCGACGGATTCGAAGCCACTCGGCGGATTCGGGCCGACCAACCCCAGACCCGGGTATTGATGCTGTCCACCCACGACCCGGCCGACTACCGGGCCCAGGCGCTGGAAGCCGGCGCCTTTGACTTCATGACGAAGTCCGATTTCGACCCGTTCGTCCTTGCCGACGCCTGGGCAGTCAGCGCTGGCGACAGCTGAGGCAATAACGTCCGTCCGTAAAGTCGACCGCTACTGGCACGGCCGAGAGTGCCGGTTCGCTACACAACCGGCACTCTCGCGCGCTGGGCGCCGGGATGATTCAGCCGGGTCCGGTCCAGGCGCCGACACCGGCGGGTACCGGAAGCGCCAACGTGATGGTGGTGCCACGACTAGGTCGCGAGTCAACGGTCAGCGTGCCGCCGGCTACGTCAGCACGGTCGGTCATGTGGGTGAGCCCGGCGCCGTACACCGTGGAGTCGGCATCGAACCCGCGCCCATCGTCTGTCACGGTGACCGTCAACGCCGAGTCGGTGCCGTCGAGTTCGATGTGGGCGTGCTCGGCGTGGGCGTGCCGTACGGCATTGTTCAGGACCTCCAGGGCGCAGAAGTACGCGGTCGCCTCCACCTCGCGGAGGTAGCGCACGCCACCGCGGTCGAGCATGGTGACCGAAAGGTCAGCGCGGCGGGCCTGAGCCGACAGGGCGGCGGCCAGTCCCTCGGATTCCAGCAGCGGCGGGTAGATCCCCCGGGCAACATCGCGCAGGGTGTCGACTGCCTGGTCGGCGATGGCGGCGGTATCGGTCAGGCGGGTCGCCAGGTCGGTGGCGCCTTCCCGGGTCGCGATCGTGCGGGCCAGACCTAGCTTGACCTTCAAAGCGACCAGTTCCTGCTGAGCACCGTCATGCAGGTCACGCTCCAAGGCCCGTCGGGCCCGGTCCTGGGCGGCCAGCATTCGCCGGCGGGAGGACCGCAACTCCGCGAGACGATCATTCAGCCGGGCGCGCAGCCGGGTGTTGGCCAGCAGCAGCGCGGCCTGTCCGGCGAGCTCCTCGACCAGCCTGCGGTCAGCGCTGCTGACTCCCTCCCCGGCCCTTTTGGTCAGCGTGAGTGCCCCGACCAACTGCCCGTCGTGACGCACGGCTTGGGCGAGTTCGGCCCCCGACATGCGGGGTAACTCGGTACCCACCAGAGGCACCGGCTCCGGCTCGAGCAGCGCATCACCCGCCGTTGCGCGGGCGACCAGAACCCCCTCCTGGGCGACCCAGATGACGGCCTGTGCCGCGCCCGTACCATCGGCAAGCAGCCGAGCGGCCTCGGCCAGCGCGGCACCGGGATCACTCGAGTCACCCAACCTCGCCGTCATCGCCGCTAGCGCCTCGTACGGAGTGGCCCGGCGGCCGTACACCAGTCGGTTCGCCCAATGCTGCACCCGCACCCGCACCGGTTCGAATGCCACCGCCACCAACGCCGTCGCCGCGATCGCCAAGCCCAAATTCCCCTCACCGAGAGGCAAGAGACGTCCCAGCCCGACCACGATTCCGGCGTACACCGCCGTAATGAAGCCAGCCAGCACCACGAACACCACCGTCTTGTTGATCACGACGTCGATGTCGTAGAGCCGATACCGCAGCACCGCGATGGTGATCGTTATCGGCAGGATCACGAAGGGCGCGATGCTGAAATAGCCGCCGATCCCGAAGTAGTAGCCCAGGACAGCAACTGCCAACAGCGGGATGCTGAACGCCAGCCCGTAGAACACCCACTTGAGTTGCTGACGTTCGGTGCCGCGGGAGCGCCGGAACCGCAGGACGAGCGGCACCAGGCTGGCCAGCATCGCAACCCCCAGCAGAATGCCAGCCGGCACCTCGATGAACAGGGGGATGTCTACCACTTCGACGACTGCCTGAATCATGCTGAGCAACGCAGTGACCGCTGCGCCGAAGATGGCCAGGCCGCGCCAGCGCGCGGAGAGCAACCGTCCGTCGGGGAAGAGCAGCGGCAGGGCGATGGTCAAGGCGGCCAACGAAGGCACCCACGCCCAACCGAACACCGTGAGGACAATCACCTGAACGGGAAACTCGTCGAATGTGGGCTTCACCGTGCCGCTCGCGCCGCGGGCGACGTCGCCCAGAGTGAACAGAAGGTACACGTCGACCAGCCGGCTGATGGTGTCGAATGCGCCGGTCGCGACCAGGACCCAGCCGATCACGTGTCCGGGCCGCATGGCGAGGATCACGGCCCCGAGGACAGCAAACAAGACCGAGGTCTGCACGTAGTAGCCGTCAACAGCATCGGTCAGGCTGAGTCCCCCCGCGGCCAGCGCGAACGGCAGCGCCACCAGGGTGCCGACGGCGACGACCGCGAGCGCGGTGGCCAGCCAGCCCGGCAGCGGCAGGGTAGCTGCTGGCCGCTCGGCCGGAACCGCACTGCTCCCTTGCCGCTCGACGGTGACCATGTCGGCAGCAGACGCTTCGCTGGCCACGGCTGGTGCAGCGCCATTGGCGGTGTCCGCGGTGGTCATCTGGAGGCACCGGCTAGGGCGTGCACGGCTGGCATCAAAGGGATCTCGAGCACGACGGTCACCTGACCGGTGATTGTCGTACCGTCGCCGGGGGTGGAGTCCACGGTCATCGTGCCGCCGACGGTGTCCAGTCGGTCGCCCATGCCCTGGAGGCCGGTTCCCAGCACGGTCGTGGCGGGATCGAATCCGATGCCGTCGTCGGTGACCTCGAAGCGGAGCAGGTCACCATCGTGCCGAAGCCGTACCTGCGCTGAACTGGCGCCGGCGTACTTGGCCACGTTCTGCAGCGCCTCGAGAACGCTGAAGTAGACCGCCGCTTCCACTTCGGCCGGATACCGGCCCACGCCGGCAGCGTGCACGCTGACCGGCACCGCCGCCTTCGCAGCCTGCTCGGTCAAGGCCGCAGCCAGCCCGCCGGCGGCCAGCCGCGGCGGATAGACCCCCGCGGCCAGTCCGGCCAGGGTGTCCAGGGCGCCGTCGGTCGCGGCCACCAACTGACGCAACAGCAGCGCCGACTTCGGTGTGCCGACCGGGTCCACTTCGCGGGCCAGGCCGGTCAACCGTTCACGCAAGACGCCGAGTTGCGCCCGCGTCCCACCGGCCAACTCCGCCTCGATCCGCTGCCGGGCATCGTTCTGAGCGTGGAGCAGCCGACGCCGGGAGGCTTCCAGGTCGGTCAGCCGCTGGGCGAGCTCGGCGTCTAGACGCAAGTTGCGCAGCACCACACCGCTGGCCGCGGCCAGCCGACCGACCAACTCGATGTCGATCTCGGTCACCCGCTCCCCGCGGGGCTTGGCGATCGTCAGCACCCCCAACAACTCACCCTGCTCGCGGACCGGAACCACAAGATCGGCGTCCGGAAGCGTCGGAGTCGCGTCGACCCCGTCGACCCGTGCACCCTCGACCCGTGCACCCTCGACCTGCGCGCTCTCGAGCTTGACCGCCATCGTGTCGTCGGAGTCACTACCCGGTGGCCACGTGGCGGCTGGACGCAACTGCGAGCCGACCCGCAGCCACACCCGAGCCGGTTTCGCCCCTGTCCCGCCGGCCATCAACTCGGCCAACTGAACCA
>JACCTM010000068.1 GCA_013812385.1 Geodermatophilaceae bacterium
ACCGGCTGCAACAGCGCCTCCCAGGCGATCCGCTGGTCTCGGGTTGCGCCGCCGACCAACACGAGGTCGGCACCGACTGCACGGGGGTACGGCGGGGCGGTGGGCGGTTGGGACTCCCCCGCAATGACGACGACCCGGTCGGCGACCCGCAGGCAGAATTCTCGCCAGCCCTCGTCGGAGCAGTCCGCCGCTAACAGCACCCGGTCACACGAGCGCTCGGCCCGCTCCAGGCCGTCCCGGTCCACGCGCCCGGGATCGAAAGCGACCAGGACGCGTTGCAGGTTTCCGAGCAGCGCCGTGGCGACCTCTGCCACGGGCGCCGCCGCGTCGAGCCCGACGACGGCGACCACGACATTCTCGGGGCGGACCGGCGATGCCAGCGGTGGCTCGATCTCCTGCAGTCGGAGCGCCAACCCGGTCGCCAGTGCGGTCAGCACTCCGGCGTCGGCGAAGGCCGCGAACTGCTGTCGGTCCAGTCTGACCAGCCGGCTGTCGCGTACTGCGCGCACCGAGGCCGAGCGTGGGACACCGGTCAGCAGACCCAACTCCCCCAAAACGCCGCCACGTCCGAACTCGGTGAGGACAACGTCGTTCTGCACGACCTGCAGACGGCCGCTGCGCACGACGTAGAAGGCGTCGGACGGCTGCCCGGCCCGGAAGAGGTAGGACCCTGCATCGAGCTCCACGTCGACCGTGCTGTTGCTCAGCTCGATCTGTGCCTCCGGGCTGAGACCGCGGAACAGTGGGAGGTCACCGAGCAGATCCGGTTGGCGCGGCGCGGTCGCGTGTTCGGGTGGCTGCGCAGGCGTCGGAGGCGCTGGCAGGGGTGTCGGCGCCTCGGTGTCGAGAGGCGCAGTGCCCGCTGGGTGCGCCGTCGTCCGGCCGAGGAATGCGGCACCCACCGCCACGACCAGGAAGCACACGGCAGACAGGACCCATCCCTGCCGCAACGCGGCCTCGGCATCCGCCGGGCCCGGATTGCCTACCAGCGCAACGAGGAGCGCGATGCCCAACACCGCACCCAGCTGGCGTGCGCTGGTCACCACCGCCGATGCGGTGGCATAGCCGCCGCCCTTCGGCAGGACAGCGAGGGCGGCGGCGCCGAGGATCGGCAGGGTGGCACCGACGCCGATCCCCGACATCACCTGGCCAGGGAGCCATGCGCCCCAGAAATCGGGCTGGCTGCCGACCCGTTCGAGGTACCAGAAGAAACTCGCGGCCCACAGCAACGCCCCTGGGATGACGACCAGCCGGTGCCCGCGGGCGTCCGCGACCCTGCCAACACGGCGGCAACCGCAGCCGCGACGAACGCGGCCGGAGCAACCGCCAGGCCGGCCTGCAACAGCGAGTAGTTCCACACATAGGTGAGAAACAGGATGTGCGTGAGCAGATAGGCGTAGAAACCCATCCCGGCCACGACGGTGGTCAGGTTGCCGACCGCGAAAGATCTCACCCGGAACAACGCCATGTCCAGGATCGGCGCCGGGTGGCTTCGGGAACTGAGAATGAAACCGGCGAAGGCCAGGAGGGAACCGGCAAAGGCCCCGAGCACAGCGAGACTGGCCCAGCCCCAGTCGCCACCCTGGATGACCGCGAGAGTCACCAGGCCCAAGCTCACCGCCAGCAGGGTCGCGCCGCGCAGGTCGGGCATTCGCCGTCGACCGGGTGAGCGGCTCTCCACCAGGGCCCGGCGGGCGACTACGACCGCGATGACACCGAGCGGCAGATTGACCAGGAAGGCAAGCCGCCAGCTGGACGCCGACACCAGCGCGCCGCCGATCGGCGGGCCGAGCCCCGCCGCAATGGCTGCTGCCGCACCCCAGAGCGCGATGCCATGCGCCCGGCGGGCTGGCGAGAAGCCTTGGACGACAAGGGCGAGCGAGGCGGGAACCAGCAGGGCCGCGCCCAGGCCCTGGACGACGCGGAAGCCGATCAGCTGGCCGACGGTGCTGGCGGCCGCACACGCCACTGAGGCAACTGTGAAGAGCACAACGCCGGTGACGAACATCCGCCGGCGCCCGAGCAGGTCGGCCAGCCGTCCCGCCGCTACCAGGAACGCCGCGAAGACGATGTTGTACGCATTCAGCACCCAGGACAGGCTGCTGATCGAGGAGTCCGGGAACGACCGCTGGATGTCGGGAAAGGCGACGTTGACGATCGTCGAGTCGAGGAACGCGAGAAAAGCGCCGAACGCGGCCACCAAGAGGACCGCCTTCGCGGTGGGCTCTCGACGCTTGCTCAGCCATTCGACCGGGAGCGCGGGTGCGGCGGTGATCAGACCCCCTCGTACATGGGCGTCCGTCACCCGGGATGCGGCGCGGTAGCGCCCGCAACATAGCGCAGCTGATCAGGCCTTGTGCCGGATCACGCGGCCGGCCAGCCGCTGGATCGGCTCAGGTTGCCGGACGTGCTGACCAGGGTGTCATCGGGCGCTCCAGGCGGGTCCCGTCCAGTACGACGTCCACCCGTTCGTCAAAGAACGCCACCTCGGTGTGGCGCACGGGTGCCTGCTGCTCGGTTTGCACGATCCTGCGTATTCGGGTCCTTGGTCGACGGAACGGTCGTCGTGGCCGAGGTCCCACGGTCGGTCTGGGCTGATGGGTGTCCGCAGTGCCAGCGGATGACGGTGCCGGTGACTATCTAGAGTTCGGCCACTACGTGATCCTCAAGAAGTTGGGGCTTAGCGGCTGGGCTCCGGTATGCAAGAAGCACACCCACTCAACGGGGCAGCACGTCGATAACCGCTGCGGCGATCTTCGTGACGACTGCCTGCGGGCGGTATGCCGCGGCCATCTGTTGCAGTTGCGAGGCCACGACCCGCCGCCGCTCCGGGTGGTCGAGGAAGTAGCGCAGCCGCTCTTCCAGGGCC
>JACCTM010000407.1 GCA_013812385.1 Geodermatophilaceae bacterium
ATGGCGGTCGCGTCGGTGACGAAGTAGGGCGAGCTGTAGCCCTTGTCGAACTGCATGCCTTCGGTGATCTCGAGGCTGGTCTCCATGGTGTTCGATTCCTCGACGGTGATCACGCCGTCGGTCCCGACCTGCTCCATCGCCTCGGCGATCAGGTCGCCGATCTCGGAGTCCTGCCCGGAGATGGTTGCCACCTGGGCGATCTCAGTACGTCCGTTGACCGGCGTCGCGGCCTTGTCCAGCGCCTCGTTCACGGCCGTCACAGCTGCGGCGATGCCGCGCCCGAGAGCGGCCGGGTTGGCGCCAGCAGTGATGTTGCGCAGCCCGTGTCGTACGAGAGCCTGGGCCAGCACTGTGGCCGTCGTCGTGCCGTCGCCGGCGACGTCATTGGTCTTGGTTGCCACGCTCTTGGCCAGCTGAGCCCCGAGGTTTTCGAACGGGTCGGTCAGGTCCACCTCTCGGGCGATGGTGACGCCGTCGTTGGTGATCGTCGGCGACCCGAAGCTCTTGTCGATCACGACATTGCGCCCGCCCGGGCCCAGGGTGACCTTGACCGCGCGGGCGAGCTGATCGACTCCCCGCTGCAGACCACTACGGGCGGCTTCGTCGAATCGGATCAGCTTGGGCATGGAGGTGGTGTCCCTTCACAGATGAGTTGAGCATGGACCCGCCCCGATGCCCGCGAGGGGCTTCGGGGCGGATCGAACATGCTGACGGTGCTGGAAATTCGGTGTTACCGGTGCTTGCGGTGCTTGCGGTGCGGCGGTCTACTTCTCGACAACCGCGAGCAGGTCGCGGGCCGAGAGGACGAGGTAGTCCTCGCCGCCGTACTTGACCTCGGTGCCGCCGTACTTCGAGTAGATGACGGTGTCACCTTCGGAAACGTCCATCGGGACGCGGTTGCCGTTGTCATCGATTCGGCCTGGGCCGACAGCGATGACGGTGCCCTCCTGAGGCTTCTCCTTGGCGGTGTCCGGGATGACCAGACCAGAGGCGGTAGTCGTCTCCGCCTCGTTTGCCTGGACAACGACACGGTCCTCGAGGGGCTTTATTTTGACCTTGGTAGCGGTCGTCACTTCTCTTGACCTCCCCCTTCTGGGGCGTAGTCGCGTAGTGCGCAGTTGACTTCTCTGACAGGTGGTTCGGTGGTTCGGCCCGACCGGCCTGTCGTCGCGGGTGCCAGGTACCGGTCGCTCCGGTTAGCACTCTAGTCCGGAGAGTGCCAACCAATCAACCTGGGGGCCTGACCGACCGATGGTCAGGCGGGAACAGAAACCAAGGTGACCGGCAGCGTCGAATCTGCACCCAGTTCCTCCGACGAGGCCGGCACACCGGCGTCCACCAGCAGTGACCCCAACGCGGCCACCATTGCGCCGTTGTCGGTGCATAGGCCAGGGCGAGGGACGCGCAGGAGCAGGCCATTGGCTGCGGCGCGGGTCTCCGCCAGCGCACGGAGCCGGCTGTTCGCCGCGACCCCACCGCCGAGGATGAGGTGCTCCATACCGGTCTCGCGGCAGGCTCGTACGGCCTTGGCGGTGAGGACGTCGACCACAGCCTCCTGGAAGGAGGCCGCGACGTCGGCGACCGGGACCGGCGAACCGTCACGCTCCAGGCGTTCCACCCAGCGGGCGACTGCGCTCTTGAGACCGGAGAAGGAGAAGTTGTACGGCGCATCGCGTGGGCCGGTGAGGCCCCGGGGAAAAGCAATCGCCTCCGCAGAACCGGCGCAGGCCAGTCGGTCGATGTGCGGGCCACCCGGGAAGGGCAGACCGAGCACCCGGGCGACCTTGTCGAAGGCCTCACCGGCCGCGTCGTCGATGGTCGAACCCAACGGCGTGATCGACCCGGTGATGTCGTCGACGCGGAGCAACGAGGAGTGACCCCCCGAGACCAGCAACGCCACCGCGGGCTGAGGCAACGGCCCGTGTTCCAGGATGTCAACGGCGACGTGCGCAGCCAGGTGGTTGACGCCGTACAAGGGCTTGCCCAGGGCCAGCGCGTACGCCTTGGCGGCGGCCACCCCAACCAGCAGCGCGCCGGTCAACCCCGGACCGGCGGTGACTGCAATCGCGTCGACATCCGACGGTGTGACGCCTGCCTCGGCGCAGGCCCGATGGACCGTGGGCACCATCGCCTCGAGATGCGCGCGGGAGGCCACTTCCGGTACGACGCCACCGAAACGAGCGTGTTCGGTGACGCTGGACGCGACCGCATCGGCCAGCAGGCGATGGCCGGCCACGATCCCGACTCCGGTTTCGTCGCACGAGGTCTCGATCCCGAGAATTAGTGGCCCGCCTGGGTATTCAGACACGCGCCATCACCACCGCGTCCGCGCCGCTGAACGGGTAATAGTTCGGCCGGCGGCCGATCTCGACGAACCCCCGGCTGCGGTAGAGGTGCTGCGGGACTGGGTTGTCGGCCCGCACCTCGAGCAGTACGCGGTTGACTCGGCGGTCTGCCTCGGCGAGCAGCGCATCGAGCAGAAGCGCGCCGATACCGTTGTCCTGAAAGGCCTTTCGTACACCGAGGGTCGCGATGTGTCCCTCGTCGCGATAGGCGACGAGCCCGGCATACCCGACAATCTGCTCCTCGGCCTCGGCCACCAGATAGTAGCGGCTCCGCGGACGACTCAGCTCGTCGCGCAGCATCGTCTCGGTCCACATGTCCGGTGCGAAGAGCTCCTCCTCGATCAGCATCACCGTGGGCAGATCGGCGATCGTCAAGGGGCGCAAGAGGATTTTCTGCTGTGGCGCAACGCTGCTCATCGCGGCGTCACCAGCTTGCGGGCCGAAGGCGGTTGCGCATCGGGGCGCCGGAGGTACAACGGCTCGAGCGGTCCCGGACGCTCACCGGCGGTCAGGCCGCGAGCCGCGAGCACCAGGCCCATCGGGTCCGGCCCTGCGGGCACAACTTCGGTTTCGAGCGCTTCGGAGAAGACGGAATCGCCGATCACCAACCCATTACGGCGCCAATCCGGCCGGGCCACAACGTCGGCCGGCCGCTCGACATGTGGTCCGCTGATCCGGATCCCCGAGGAGTTGTAGTCGGCCCAGTAGCACTCCTTCCTACGGGCGTCGGTCACGACGGTGAAGCCCTCCGCTGGCACCGTTGTCCCGTCCGGTACCGAGCCGGCAAGGGCTTCGTGCATGGTTGCGATGGCGTCGTGGGTGCACACCCCGTACGCGGGTACGCCGAGAGCATCGGCGAGTGCAGCCGCAGTCATCACACCCACGCGTAAGCCGGTGAACGGTCCGGGTCCGAGACCGACGACGACCGCGGCCAGCTCCGCCATCCTGATCCCGCTCTCGTGGAGGACGGCGGGGATCAGTGCCCCGAGCGTCTCCGCGTGCCGGTTGCCGCTCGGGACGCTCCTGGTCGCACGTGCGCCAAGCCCGTACCAGCCCGACTCGGCCGGCGGGTCGATGTCGACGACGCCGACGACGACGGTCGGGGTAGCGGTATCGAGAGCCAGGACGAGCACTCAGCCAGACTAGGCAGTCCAATCGGAGAGTCTGGCCTGCCAGGAAGGCCCGTACGGAGTCAACCAAGCGGTACGGAACTCGTCGCCGGGCAGGCGGTCCCCTTCGAAGTGCCGGTTGTGTAGCGAACCGCCGCTTTCGACCTCCTCAAAGTGCCGGTTGGGTAGCGAACCGGCACTCTGGGGCGGCAGATTGAGTTCGATCAGTAGATGCTCGTCGGTCAGGTGCTCGACCAGCCCCTGCCCCCACTCCACTGCCGTCACCGACTGGGCGAGATCGGTATCCAGGTCGAGGTCGTCGATCTCCTGGATCGAGTCAAGCCGATAGGCGTCGACATGGATCAGCGGGATCCGTCCACCACGGTGCACGCGGGCGATCACGAACGTGGGCGAGAGCACCGGCCCGTCCACCTGCATGCCGGCTCCGATTCCCTGGATCAGCGCGGTCTTTCCGGCGCCCAACCGGCCACTGGCGATGATCAGGTCGCCCGGCTCGAGCAGCGGGGCGAGCCGATCCCGACCGAACCGATGGGTGTCGGCAGCAGTCGGCAGGCTGACGACGATGCTGTCAGGAGTCGCCAATCGGGACCTCCAGCGCGGCACGAAGTTTGCGCCGTGCGCAGCGCCGGAAGAAAATCCTCAGGTGCTCGTTGACGGCGTCCGGGCGTTCCATCAGGGCCAGGTGGCCGGCATCGTCCACGATGACCAGTTCACTGCCCGGCAATTTCTCGGCCAGCAGTTCGCTGTGAGCCTTGGGCGTCGTCCGGTCGTCGTCACCACACAGGATCAGCGTGGCCACGTTCTTGAGCGGACCCAGCACGCCGGAATTGTCCATCCCGGCCAACGAGGGAAAAAAAGCGCCGATGACGTCGACCGGAGTGGAGGCGATCATCCGGTCGACGTAGGAGGCAAGGCCGGGAGTGACGTCGCGTCCGGAGAAGCTCATCCACTTCGTGACCACGAATGCGACGTCCTTGCCGACCCGACGGGTGCGCTCGGCAACGGCCGGTCGCCTCCTCGCGAGTTTGGCGAGCACCGGCAGTACGGCCGTACTCAAGCTCGTAATAGCTTGCGGCATACCGAATCCCACCGACGCGAGGTTGCCGGTGGAGGTGGAGATGAGCGCGACCCCGACGACCCGAGGGCCGAAGAGCTCTGGTCGTCGCTCGGCCAGACCCATGATCGCCATCCCACCCATGGAATGACCGACCAGGACGATGCGGCCGGTTGGCACCCGCTCGTCGATCACCCGGGCGAGGTCGTCGGCGATCTGGTCGATCGTCGCCCGCTCGGGGTCACCCCAGCCCGAGGCGCCATGGCCGCGCTGGTCATAGAGGAGTAGCCGCAGCGTGGGTCCGGCCAGTGGGGCGAACTCCTGCCGCTGGTAGTACCAGGATCCGCTGGTCAGTGTGTATCCGTGGATGAAGACCACAGTCAGGGTGGCGTCGTCGGGTCCGATCTGTTCCACATGCAGTGGGATGCCGTCGTCGGTGGGCACGACATCGCGCGGCGTACGGTTCTCGCGACCGAAAATAGTGTCGGCCCGGGCATCGCGCTGCCGAAAGGCTGCGACTCGACGCGCAACAACGGTGGCTGTGGCACCGACTGCGAGCAGTCCGACGGCGGCACCGCTGAGCACCTCCAACGCGCCCGGCCCTGCGCCCGACCCGGGCTCCCGGCCGCTCACCAAGGTTCTACTGCGTCCGGGACTTCCTCCGGGACCGAGCTCAGATAGCGGCGCACCAGCCGACCGCCGACCCGGGAGACGAGCTCGTAGTGGATGGTGTCCAGTGCGGTGGCCCAGTCCTGAGCAGTCGGCTCCCCAGCCGTACCCGGTCCCCACAGCACGGCCGTCTCACCCGCCTGTACGGGGTCATCGCCCACGTCGACGACGAACTGGTCCATGCACACCCGCCCGGCGATCGTGCGTCGCGCGCCCGCCAACCAGATCGGCCCGACATTCGTCGCGTTACGCGGAATTCCGTCGGCGTACCCGACCGGGATCAGCGCGAGCGTGCTCGGCTTCGACGTCGTGTACTCATGGCCGTACGAGACACCCGACCCCGCGGGGACTCGCTTGACCAGCGTCACTGCGGCCTGAACCGTCATCGCCGGCTGCAGACCGTAGGCCGCCGGGTCGCCGCCCATCGGGTCCAGTCCGTAGACCGCGATCCCGGGCCGAACCATGTCATAGTGGGCAGCCGGCAGGGTGAGCGTCGCCGCGGAGTTGGCCACGTGCCTGGGGACATCGCCCAGGCCGTCCCGAGAAGCGATCTGGACGGCGTCGTCGAAGGCCGCCAGTTGGGCGCTGATCGTGGAATGGCCGGGCGTGTCCGCGTAGGCCAGATGCGTCCAGATCCCGGCGACGTGCAGCTGGCCGACCGCCTGGGCGGCGGTTGCTGCGGCTACGAGATCCGGCCAGTCCGACATATGTGCGCCACCGCGCGAGAGTCCGGTGTCGACCTTGAGGTGCACTCGCGCCACCTGGCCGCACACCTGCCCGGCTTCGGCGATCTCCTCGAGCATCCAGATCGAGGCGGCCGACAGCTCGACGTCCTGGGTCAATGCCTCGGTCAGGTTCTCGCCGCTGCCGGTCAACCAGGCCAGAATGGGGACGTCGATTCCGGCCCTGCGTAGGGCCAGGGCCTCCTCGATCACCGTCACACCCAAGGTGTCCGCGCCGCCCCGCACGGCCGCGAGTGCGCTCGGCACCAGGCCGTGCCCATACCCGTCGGCCTTGACCACCGCCATCAACGGGCGGTCGGCGCGGGACCTGAGCGTGGCGACGTTGGCCGCGATCGCATCGAGATCGACCACGATCTCAGCTCGATTCGGCCGGAAGGTGTGCATCTCCTCCAGTTTCGCACTGGTGAGA